>NZ_JBUDSQ010000001.1:0-132442 GCF_054921335.1 Desulfoplanes sp.
GTTTCTGCAAAAAAACGAACACCGAGGATCAAGCCCACAACCGTGTCTTGTAACAATCTGATTTTCCTTAAAACTTCCAACTTGAACCTTAACACTGTCTGCAAAGATCTCTTTTTTGCAGGCACATCAGACAGGCTGTGCCCGCTGCATGAGGTGCCCCGGGTGGTGGCTTCGGGTTGGGAAAGAATGGTGCGCAGGTGGGGGGCTGGCGTTTCATCTCCATCGATACAGATCGCAATCCCTTCAAGGTTATGCATTTCTCCGTTTGTTGCCCTTGATTCCATCAATACTCCATAATCTCTTACATTTCTAAAATTTTTAAAATGTTATATCATTGAAGTTTTCAAGGAGTTTGTCCATGCATACGTTGTCAAAACAGGTCGCAGGATATATCGAACATTCCTCCTGGATACGCAAGATGTTCGAAGCGGGAACGGTCCTCAAGAAGAAATATGGCGAGGAGAATGTCTTTGATTTCAGTCTGGGCAATCCGGATCTGGCCCCGCCCGAGGCGGTTGCCAAGGGGCTTCACGCTATTGCGGATCGGGCCTCTTCGCCCTTTGCCTTCGGGTATATGCCCAATGCCGGCTATCTCGATGCCCGGCAGACACTGTCGGCCTATCTTGCCGACGAGCAAGAGTGCCCGGATCTCGGTCCCGAGCATCTCATTTTGACCTGCGGAGCAGCGGGGGGGCTGAACGCGTTTTTTCGGGCCGTGCTCGAGCCGGGGGACGAAGTGGTCTGTCCCGCACCCTATTTTGTGGAGTATGGGTTCTATGTGGAGAACCATGGCGGCAAGCTCAATCCGGTTGCCTGTGATCAGGAAACCTTCGGGCTCGATCTTGCCGGTATCGAGAAGGTTCTGTCCGAAAAGACCCGGGTTGTTCTGATCAATTCGCCCAACAATCCCACCGGGCAGGTCTATTCTCGTGAAGAAATCGACAACCTTTCCGGCCTTCTTGAGAAACACAGCAAAAAAATGGGGCGTCCTGTGTATCTCGTTTCGGATGAGCCCTACCGATTCCTGGTCTATGACGACGGAACCGTGCCCCCGGTTCTTTCCAGGTATTCCCACAGTATTGTCATCGGTTCCTTTTCCAAAAGCCTCTCCCTTGCGGGGGAACGGGTCGGGTATATAGCCGTGAACCCGGCCATGGAGGATGTTTCGACCCTGGTGAACGGACTCGTCCTGACCAACCGGATTCTGGGGTTTGTCAACGCCCCGGCCATCGGCCAGAAGCTGCTCACCCATGCCCTGGGAGAGGGGGTGGACCTCGGGGTGTACGAGAAACGGCGCCGTGCCATGGCCCACGTGCTCGACAATGCCGGGATCTCCTATGTCATGCCCAAGGGGGCCTTCTATTTCTTCCCCATGGTTCCTGGCGGCGGCCTGGACGACACCGGTTTTGTGGACGCCCTCATGCAGGAGAATGTCCTGGCCGTGCCTGGGTCGGGTTTCGGCTATCCCGGTGGGTTCAGAATGGCCTTCTGCGTTCCAGAGGATGTCATTGTCCGCTCGGCAGAACCTTTCAAACGGGCGGTACGGGCCTACCTGGGATAACCAGGATGGTAACCTTGGGGGAGCGATTGTGCTTGACTTGCGCCTGCTTCTTCTTTATTCGGATCAACTTCTTTTTTTGCAGTCAAGGATACCACGCGAATGTTCGATAGCTTAAGTGATAGACTCAATGCCGCGTTCAAGCGGTTCAAGGGCCATGGCCGCCTGGACGCCAAGAATATCAAGGACGGGTTGCGCGAGGTCAGGCTTGCCCTGCTCGAGGCGGATGTCCAGTACACGGTGGTCAAGGACTTCGTGGAACGGATCAAGGACCGCGCCGAGGGACAGGAGGTTCTTGAAAGCCTGACCCCCGGACAGCAGGTGGTCAAGATCGTCCACGAGGAGATGATCGGGCTTCTCGGCGGGGAGACCACCGAGCTCGATCTCGCCTGCAAACCGCCCCTGGTGGTCATGATGGTCGGTCTGCAGGGGTCGGGGAAGACGACCACCGCGTCCAAGCTCGCCCTGCACCTGCGCAGGCAAAAGCGCAAACCCTATCTGGTGCCCGCGGACGTCTATCGTCCCGCGGCTATCGACCAGCTGCACAAGCTCGCCAGCGAGATCCAGGTTCCCGTCTTTGCCTCCTCCCCGGACATGGACCCTGTGGACATCTGTTCCAGGGCCATAGAAGAGGCCAAAAAACAGGCCTGTGACGTGGTTTTGCTCGACACGGCCGGACGGTTGCACATCGACGAACGGCTCATGCAGGAGCTGCAGTCGATCAAGTCGACCTGTTCACCGCAGGAGATCCTTTTCGTGGCCGATGCCATGACCGGGCAGGACGCAGTGAATGTGGCCGAACGTTTCAACGAGCTGCTCGATGTTTCCGGAGTGGTCCTGACCAAGATGGAGGGTGACGCCCGCGGCGGTGCGGCCCTGTCCATCAAGTCGGTCACGGGCAAGCCGATCAAGTTTGTCGGTATGGGAGAGAAGCTGTCCGATCTCGAGGTCTTCCATCCTGACCGTGTCGCCTCGCGCATCCTTGGAATGGGCGATGTCCTCACCCTGATCGAGAAGGCCCAAGAGACCATCGATGCCAAGGAAGCCGAAGAGCTCGAGAAAAAATTCAAGAGGTCCGAGTTCAATCTGGAAGATTTCCGATCCCAGATGAAAAAGATCAAGAAACTCGGCTCTCTTGAAGGGATCATGAAGATGATCCCCGGCATGGGCCAGATGCGCAAACAGCTCCAGGACGTCAAGATGCCGGAAAAGGAGCTCTCGCGTATCGACGCGATCATCAGCTCCATGACCCTGGACGAGCGCGAGGACCATAAGCTGATCAGTATGGGCCGCAAGAAGCGTATCGCTGCCGGTAGCGGGACCACGGTTGCCGATGTTACCGGGCTGCTCAAGAATTTCGAGCAGATGCAAAAAATGATGAAAAAGATGATGGGCAAACAGAAGCAGGGGAAACCGGTCCCCGGAATGCCCAAGAATTCGAGCGCCCAGGTCAAGCAAAAGCGCCTCAAGCGCAAAAAGCTCAAACAGATGAAGCGCAAGAAGAAGAAATAACCCTGGTTTTTCAAACCCAATTCATGAAGAGGATACATTCATGGCAGTAAAAATCCGTTTGACCCGTATGGGTTCCAAGAAAAAACCCTTCTACAGGGTCGTTGCACTTGACAGTAAAACCCGTCGTGACGGTAGACCCCTGGAATTTTTGGGCTACTACAATCCTATGGTCGAACCCGTCGAGGTCAGACTCGACAAGGAACGGATCGATTATTGGCTCGAACGCGGAGCAAAGCCGTCAGACACCGTTCGGTCCCTGATGCGGAAAAACGGCGAGTAATATCGCGTTGGACGTGAGCTTTGCGGAATGTTGGTTCCGTAAGACCCGGCAGGGACCACTCTTTCCTTGCTCTTTATTCTTGTTTTGCGCTATGGTCCCCTATGCGCTCGTGTAAGGTATTGCCATTGGCCCGCCGGGATGGGAGATCCGTCCCGACCGGCACACGGGGACAAGGGATGGGCCGGGCGCACAACCATGGGGCTGACCGGAATCGGACCGATTGAACATGAGCTTGCGGCGGAGGTGGTTATGCTGAAGGGACTTATCAAGTACATTGCTGAATCATTGGTGGATTATCCCGATCAGGTCGTTGTTTCCGAGGTGGAAGGCGAGCAGACGAGCGTACTCGAACTCAAGGTTGCCAAAGAAGATCTGGGGAAGGTGATCGGCAAGCAGGGACGTACCGCCAGGGCCATGCGCACTATTTTGGGCGCGGCCTCAACGAAAGCCAAGAAAAGGACCGTGCTCGAAATCCTGGAGTGATTTTTCACGCCGGGACATCCTGCACACGGGAAGAATTGTACTATGACGGGGCTGTGCTGAATGGGAAAGCTCACCTTGATCCATATCGGCAGGGTCTTAAGACCGCATGGTCTTAATGGGGAGCTGTGCATAGATATCTATGCAGACTCCCCTTTTCTCTTGGACCGCACGACCAGGATCTATCTGCAGCTCCCGGGACACAAACCCAAACCCTTTGACGTGCAAGGGTGGCAGCCCCATGGGCGGCGGGTCATCCTGCGGCTTGGCAAACTTGTGGGCATGCGCGATGGGGCCGCTCGATGGACGGGGGCCGACATCCTCATGCGTGCCCGTGATCTCCCCCCCCTGGAAGAGGGCGAATACTTTTGTCACGAACTCGAGGGGTGTGCGGTCTGTCTCGAAGCCGGGGGACATCTTGGCCGGCTCGGATCGGTCGAGTCCTTTTCCGGGCGGGAGGTGTGGGCCATCACGACACCCGATGGCGAGGAGATCCTTTTCCCTGCCGAGGACCGGTTCGTGCGCACCATTGATCTGCGTAACCGCTGTATTGTCATCGCCCCCCCGGACGGGCTCCTGGACGTGTATCTATCATGAAGTTCAACATCGTCTCCATCTTTCCCCAGTATTTCACCTCGCCCCTTTCGTGCGGGCTGATTTCCCGCAATATCGACAAGGGACTCGTTCAGGTGGAGGTGATGTCCCCGAGGGATTTTTCCCAGGACAAGCACCACAATACCGATGACAGGGTCTACGGGGGCGGTCCGGGGATGGTTATGATGGTCGATCCCCTGCTTAGAACCCTGCAGAGTATCAAGGGCGAGCCACGGACGATCATGCTTTCCCCCAAGGGTCGGCCCCTGACCCAGGCCCTGGCCGTGGAATTGGCCAACGAGCCCGAGCTGACCCTGGTTTGCGGCCGGTATGAAGGGATCGATGCGCGCATCGAGGAGCTCTATCCCATCGAACCGGTATCGCTTGGCGATTTTGTGCTCAATGGGGGGGAGTCCGCAGCCATGTGTCTGCTCGAGGCCGTTTCACGCCTCCTTCCCGGCTTTATGCAGCACGACGAATCCGTGGACGAGGAGAGCTTTGCCTCGGGCCTTCTCGAATATCCGCACTATACCCGTCCCGAGGAGTATGGAGGGCTGCGGGTGCCCGAGGTTCTGCGTTCGGGAGACCACGGCAAGATTGCCGGTTGGCGGCGCAGAAAGTCCCTTGCGGCCACCCTTGCCTCCAGGCCGGAGATGCTCTCCACCGCACCGCTGACATCCCGGGACATCGCTTTTTTGCGCAGCCGGGACACCGTATTGCCTGGGCGCAATCTTTATGTCGCCCTGGTCCATTATCCGGTGCTCAACAAAGAGGGAAAAGTGGTCACTACCTCTTTGACAAACCTGGACGTACACGATATAGCGCGCGTTTCCGCGACCTATGGGCTTGGGGGCTATGTCATCTGTACCCCGCTCAAAGACCAGCAGGTCCTGGCAAGAAGAATTGTCGACCATTGGTCCACCGGGTCCGGCTCCCGGTTCAATCCGGACAGGAAAGAGGCCCTTGATACGGTCTGCGTAAAAGACGACCTGGATGGGGCCATCGACCATGTACGGCAACGGACCGGGCAGACACCGTATCTGGCCGCCACCAGTGCCCGTGAAGGAAGCATGCCCCTTGTCGGGCTGCGCAGGGTTTTGGATGAACGGCCCGTCCTGCTGGTCCTTGGTACCGGATCCGGTCTGGCCGATACAATGCTTGGAAGGGCTGACGGGCTGGTACGGCCTGTCCGCTTTCTTTCTTCGTACAACCACCTTTCAGTGCGCTCCGCAGCATCGATAATGATCGATCGGCTTTTGGGCGACGCGTACTGAAACGATCAAATGTTTTGGCAATGACGTGTTTTGTCGAGCACGGGTAACACATACTTTCTGTGGATGTCCGCACGCTGTCAGCAAGGCATGCACCCGTTTTTTTACTGACCTCCATGCTGCAAACACCGTTGGCGGAATCAAGGAGAACATGACAATGGATAGGATCAGAGCAATCGAAAGAGAACAGATGCGCTACGACGTGCCCACCTTCAAGGCTGGTGACACGGTCAAAGTGCATGTACGTATTATTGAAGGAGAAAAGGAACGGACCCAGATTTTTCAGGGAACGGTCCTCCGGGTGAACCGCGGAACGACCAACGCTACCTTCGTGGTCCGCAAGATTTCCGACGGTATCGGGGTGGAAAGGATTTTTCCCCTGTACTCGCCGGCCATCGAGCGGGTGGAGGTCGTCAGCGAGGGCAAGGTCAGGCAGGGCAGGATCTACTACCTGCGCAAGCTCAAGGGGAAGGCGGCCCGGATCAAGAGCAAAAACAGCTGGAACTAGGATGTGCCGGATCGGGTCTGGGGGTTGCCTCCAGGCCCGATTTTTTTGGTCCCATAAAACGGACCACAACGGGACGGGATGCCCAGGCGACAAAAAAATTGCCCTCCCTGTTCCCCAACTGATTACTGCGCACCCACACCTTCTCCATGGATCTTTTCGCGAACCCGAAGCTCCCCCCCACCGAGCGGGTCGCAGGGGTGGATGAGGCCGGCCGGGGATGTCTGGCCGGTCCTGTCGTCGCCGCTGCGGTCATCCTTCCTGCCGACTATGCCCTTGACGGGTTGACCGATTCCAAAAAACTTTCCCTTGCCAAACGGCTCCTTCTCGAACCATTGATCAAAGAACAGGCCCTGACCTGGTCACTGGGTGTGTCATGGCCGCGCGAGATCGAAGAGCTGAATATCCTCCGCGCCTCGCTTGAGGCCATGAAACGATCCGTTTGCTCCCTTGACCGTGTTCCCGCCTATGTGCTGGTCGATGGGAACCAGAAGATCCCCTTCCATCTCCCCCAGGAAACCGTTGTCGGCGGCGACGCCAAGGTGGCGAGCATTTCGGCTGCATCCGTGCTGGCAAAGACCTTCCGGGACCGGCTCATGGTCCATCTCGACCGCAGGTATCCAGGATATGGGTTGGCCGGACACAAGGGATACGGGACAAAGAGCCACAGGGAACTGCTCAAAAGGCTGGGGCCCTCCCCCATGCACCGGATGACCTTCAAGGGGGTTGTGCACGGCCCGCGGACCAAGGAGAAACCGATATGTCTTCCAGGCCTGGGGACGTAGGGCGTTTTGGTGAAGACGTCGCATGCGACTATCTCACGGAAAACGGCTACCGGGTCCTTGAGCGCAATTGGCGGACCCGCAAGGGGGAGCTCGACATCATCTGTACCAGGGATGGCGAGCTGGTCTTTGTCGAGGTCAAAACACGGGGCGAAGGCTGTCTCGGGGAGCCGGGCGAGGCCGTGGACGTGCGCAAGAAGACCCGGCTGGTCAAGGCCGCGTATGCCTATCTGACCCAAAAAAAATTGTGGCAGACCCCTGCCAGGTTCGATCTGGTCGGTCTGCGCATGCACCCGGATTATGTTCAGGTGGAACACGAGAAAAATGTCATCGATGCAAGCGAGATTATGGGTGGTCGCAACACCCCTTGGCAACCTTGGTGATATCTCTCCGCGGGCTGTCGGTGTTATCGAAAACGCCGGTTTGATCCTTGCCGAGGATACCCGGCGTGCCGGTCTGTTGTTCAAACATTTGGGCATCGCATCCCATGCGCGGATGGTCAGTGCCTTTGACCATAACGAATCCTCGCGCGTCTCCCTTGTTCTTGGAACCCTTGCCAAGGGGCATGACGTGGTCCTGCTGTCCGACGCAGGGACACCCTTGATCGCCGATCCGGGGTTTGTGATCGTCCGGGCCTGCCGGGAAGCGGGGCACGGGGTCTCGCCCGTTCCCGGGCCCTGCGCGCCCATAGCCGCCCTCATGGCCAGCGGATTGCCTACTACGCCGTTCGTTTTTCTCGGTTTTTTCCCACGGAAAAAAAATGATATACGGGAGACCCTGCGGCCGTATGTCCCCATTGGGGCGACACTGGTGTTTTTCGAACGTAAGAACCGGTTGGCGGTCTCTCTTGGGATTGCCCATGAAATATTGGGCGAACGTCCTTTTTGTGTCGCCAGGGAATTGACCAAGCTGCATGAGGATTTTATCTTCGGCAACCTCGGATCCGGCGGAGACATCGATCAGCTGGCATCCGGGGAGATCAAGGGCGAGTGCACCGTGGTCATCGGTCCGGGCGACGACGACGGGACGGTGAGTGGTCGTGGCGATGTCCGCGCTATCCTTGACCAGGAAGAGGACAGGGGGGGGAAACCGCGTGAGATCGCCAAGCGTGTCGCATCCAGGGTCCGGGGATGGACCCCCAAGGAGGTTTACGCACTCAGACAGGGCGGTACCTCCTGCGGACCGGAGTAGCCGCCCGCGATGGGCCAGACTTCCAAAGAGGTTCCATGCTGAGCAGGGAAGTGAAGATTTTTATCCGCATGTTCGCACGCACCTATTTCGTGGGCGGGTGCATGAACACCCGTGGGATGCAGAACATCGGGCTCTCCTATGCCATGGATCCGGGGCTGCGCCATCTATACACCGACAAAGCGGAACTGCAAAAGGCCAGAAAACGGTATCTCAAGATCTACAATACCCATCCCTGCTGGACCCCCCTGCTGGTCGGGCTGTTCTATTTTCTGGAAAAAAAGATCCGCAAGGGGATCCTGCCCCCCAGGACCCTGCCGCATATGAAAGGGACCATCGCCTATACCCTGTCCGCGGTGGGGGACGCCCTGTTTGGTGGGAGTCTGTACGTATTCTGGTCCCTGTCGACCATGCTTCTTTGGGTCTGCGGACTGACCACCCCGGCCATCACCTGGGCGGTGCTGCTCATACTGGGGATGGAGATTTTCAAGCTGTACACGTTTTGCAAGGGGGTCAGTGAGGGCATATCCTTTCTTGCCCGCCTCAGGTCCTGGAACCTGATCGACTGGGCCGCCCGGATCAAAATGGCCAATACAGGCCTTCTTGTCGCGTTTTGGGTCGTTGTTTGGCCCACCGAACCCGCCCCCCTTGTCTGGATTGCGGGGACAGGAGGGATCCTCCTTATGGCCTGGTTCGCGTCCCTGTTCTACCGGGCCAGGGAGGTCATCCTCTTTGTCGTGGCCCTGGGGTTCATTATTTTTTCCCGATTCATGCAGGACATGGCCGGCACCCCGTTTGGACTTTGGTAAGCGGTGCTCGAACATTTCCGGCCCCGCGGCAGGAAACGGGGCACAGGGATAAAACACAAAAAACGCAAGAGACCGCATGCTCGGCGGTATTTGCGTGGATATATACCGGAGTTGTTGCGTGGGCGACGTTGTTGAAGAAAAAACCATAAGCGTGCAGAACGAACTCGGACTCCATGCACGGCCTGCGGCAAAGATCGCCCAGGCGGCACAGAAGTATTCCGCATCCATCCACATCAAGATCGCGGAGCGGGAGATCGACGCCAAGTCCATTCTGGACATCCTGAGTCTGGCAGCACCCATGGGGACGGATGTGGCTGTCAAGGCCAGTGGGCACGACGCCACCGAGGCGGTCTCGGATATTGTCCGCCTTTTCAAGGAACGTTTTGGAGAGGAACGCTGATGGCACGACGAGTACTGACCGGTATCCCGGTTTCTTCGGGCATAGCCATAGGCAAGGCCTTTTTCCTGGACAAGAACCGGATGCGCAGCGCGCCCCGGCGGACCGTTGGGGAGGCATTGGTCGTCCTGGAGCAGGAGCGTCTGGCTTCGGCCATCAACCTGGCCTCGGAAGAACTCGAGCGCATCCGGGCGAAGGTTCCCAGGGAGTTGCAGGAACACGGGGCGCTCATCGATTCGTACCTGATGATCCTAAAAGACCGCAAACTGGGCGAGAGCGCCAAGGAGTATATCGCTGACCTGCGGATCAATGCGGAATGGGCCCTTGAGAAGGCGGTGGGCGATGTCGAACAGATGTTCAGCACCATCGACGACGAGTATATCCGTGCAAGAATGCAGGACGTGCGCCTGGTCACCCAGCGGGTCATGAAACAATTTTCCGGCCAGGACAACGGGGTCACCGGTGTTGACCACCGGGTCATTCTCATGGCCCATGACCTGACCGCCGCCGATACCATCGAGCTGGAAGTGAACAAGATCATGGCCTTTGCAACGGCCATGGGCGGCAAGACCTCGCATGCCGGTATCCTCGCACGGTCGCTCCAGATACCGGCCGTGGTCGGTTTCGAGGAACTCGAAGGGACCATCGAGGACGACCACATCGTTATCCTCGATGGGTTCAACGGCAGGATACTGATCAAGCCGACAGAAGACGAGCTGAGCAAATATACGGAACTGCAGTACCGGTTCGAGGACTACCAGCGCAGCCTCTCCAGGGTCTGCCACCTTCCCGGGGAAACCCGGGATGGATACCACCTCGATGTCCTCGCGAACATAGAACTCTTTGAGGAGGTGACCTCGGTCATTGACAACGGGGGGGAAGGGATCGGACTCTACCGGACGGAGTATAACTACATGAACCGGACCGAGTTTCCCGACGAAGAGGAACTCACTGAAATCTATTCCGATCTCGCGGAAATCGTCTCCCCGGCCAAGGTGGTCGTCCGTACCCTGGACCTGGGGGCGGACAAGGTCTCGTCCTTTGGTCCACTCGAGGAGGCCAATCCGGCCATGGGGCTTAGGGCGATCCGTTTTTGTCTGGGCCACAAGGAGATTTTCAAGACCCAGCTCCGGGCGATACTCCGGGCCGGGGTCCGGGGGAATATTTCGATCATGTTCCCCATGATCTCGGGGCTGCAGGAGTTAAAAGAGGTCAAATCCTTCTATTTCCAGGTCAAGGAAGAGTTGCGCAAGGAAGGGATTGCTTACAATCCGGATATCCCCCTGGGGATCATGATCGAGGTCCCGGCGGCGGTCATCGTGGCCGATTCCCTGGCCAGGGAGGTTGATTTCTTTTCCATCGGGACCAACGATCTTATCCAGTACTGTCTTGGCATCGACCGTACGAACAAGCATGTGGACTATCTCTACCAGCCCCTGCATCCCGCGGTGATCTCGAGCATCAAATCGGTCATCGATTCGGCGCATCAGGCCGGGATCGAGGTCAGTGTGTGCGGTGAAATGGCGGCGGACCCGTTCTGCGTGCCCATCCTCATGGGCATGCAGGTAGACAGCATCAGTCTGACGCCCCAGGCCATCCCCGGGATAAAACGGATCATCAGACAGGTGACCATGGAGGACTGCAAGTACCTTTTAAAGGAGGTCCTTGAAAGCGATTCCGTGGCCGGGAGCAATGTGCTGGTCAAGGAGATGATCTTTAGACGGTTCCCGGACGAGCTCATGTTCTATACATCGCTGGTCGACGGGGATATGTAGGTGTGAGCGCGGAGTGCGCGGCGCACCAAGAAAAAAGAGGGCAGCGGTTGTGCAACGGTCCATGCCCATATCCCCTTGGGATCCTTGCCGGTATTCGGTGGGGGGAAACGGTGGGGAAGAAACACGTCGGAACGAAGAACAAATGTTATGGCTAAACAATCGGGCAAAATAAAAATCATCGGGCAGAACAAGAAGGCCCGGCATCTCTACGAGCTCGTGGAATTTATCGAGGCGGGCATGGTGCTGACCGGTTCGGAGGTCAAGTCCCTGCGTGAGGGCCGGATCAGCTTCATGGACGGGTACGTGGATTTTCAGAAGGGCGAGGCCTATTTGGTCGGGGTGCATATCGCCGAATACGAAAACGCGGGCTACGCCCAGCACCGCCCTGACCGGCGGCGTAAACTGCTCATGCACAAACGCGAAATCCAGGGATTGATGAAAACGGTGGAGCAAAAGGGGCTGACCGTGGTTCCGACCAAGATCTATTTCAAGAATGGGCGGATCAAACTCGAGCTCGCCCTGGGGCGGGGCAAGAAACTCTATGACCGCCGGCAGGACCTCAAGGAACGCGCGGTCAAGCGGGACACGGCCAGGGAAATGGCCGGACGGGGGTAAGGGCGGTTTAATGTTCTAGGCCTTAGGGGGTACCGGCCGTCTCCTGTCTCTTGGCGGCTCTGCGTAGGGTCAGCTACGGCTCGCGGGTCCGCCAACCATCCATTGTTCCTGCCTCCCGCCCCCATCCATTCTATTTTTTTATGCTTTGTGACAGCAACATCCTGATCCTACTCTCTTTCCATCCTTTATCCCTCTTCTACTCCATGCCTTCTCCCATCATCATAATCGGCGGCGGTGCCGCCGGGCTCATGGCCGGGATCGCTGCCGTCCGTCAGGGCCGGCCGGCCATTATTCTTGAAAAAAAGGACCGGCCGGGGCGTAAACTGGCCATCACCGGAAAAGGGCGGTGCAATGTATGCAATGCCGCGCCCATGCGGGAGGCCATCGGCCATTTTTTTCCCCACGGCAAGTTCCTCTACCAATGCTTTTCCAGATTCTACATCCAGGAGCTCATCGCCCTGTTTGGGGAAAACGGCGTCGGGCTGAAAACAGAACGGGGGGGGCGGATGTTTCCGGAAAGCGACAGGGCTTTGGACATCATCGATGCCCTGTCCGGGGCGTTCCGTGAACAGGGGGGGATAATCAAAACCTCGTCACCGGTCAGGGAATTGCTCCTGGTCGATGGACGCTGCCGGGGAGCCGTCACCCAGGATGGGCAGAAGATCGAGGGGGCGGCGACCGTCCTTGCCACCGGGGGCGCATCCTACCCGGCAACGGGGTCCACCGGTGACGGCTATCGGTTGGCGGCCGCGGCAAACCATACCATCGTGCCCATCCGGCCCGCGCTGGTTCCTCTGGTAACCGCGGGAGAGACAGCCAAACGGCTCCAGGGGCTCTCGCTCAAGAATGTTCGGGTCAGCGTATGGATGGATGGGAAAAAGACGGACTCCATGTTCGGCGAGATGCTGTTCACCCATTTCGGTGTTTCCGGACCGGTCATCTTGACCCTGAGCCATGGGGTCGTGCAGGGGCTCGAGGCCGCGACAACGGTCATGCTTTCCATCGATTCCAAGCCCGCCCTGGACCACAAACAACTCGACGCACGGCTGTTGCGCGATATCGACACCTTTGGGAAAAAAAAGACCAGGACCCTCTTAAAGGGACTCCTGCCGGCCTCGCTCATTCCGGTCTGTTTGGAAGATGTGTTACTGGATCCCGATCTGCCCGCCCACCAGATCACGGGGGACAGACGCAAAAAATTGCGTAACTGGCTCAAGGAGTTCACCCTGGATGTCACTGGGCACCGTCCACTCAAAGAGGCCATCGTCACTGCCGGGGGGGTTGCGACCAGGGAGATCGTTCCCAAGACCATGGAATCGAAAATCTGCCCGGGTCTCTATTGCGCCGGGGAGGTCCTGGATATCCAGGCCGATACCGGCGGATTCAATCTCATGGCCGCTTTTTCCACCGGATGGATGGCGGGGGAAGGCGCGGCAAAAGGGCGATTGTAAATGGCGGGATTTTGGTTTAGACGCCTATAACTCCACCTGGGCGCATTGAATATCCATGGCCGTGTTCGTGGAGATCCGGCCCGTCGCACCCAACACCCCCCGGAGGACAGCCCCCCTCCAGTTTTTATGCTCCCGGGCGGCCTCTCCGTACATATCCTCTCACCATATAAAACAAGAATACATTTATTATGCTAGGAATCGTAAAGAATATTTTTGGATCGAAGAACGAACGCCATCTCAAGAAACTTGGCCCCCTTGTAGAACGGATCAACGGATTGGAAGCCGGTGTCACCGGTCTCGATGACCAGGAGTTCCCGGCCCGGATCGCCGCATGGAAGGAAGAGGTAGCCGGGGGAAAATCCCCCGATGACCTCCTGCCCGAGGTCTATGCCCTGGTCAGGGAGGCGAGCAAGCGGGTGCTCGGGATGCGCCATTTCGACTGCCAGCTGGTCGGGGGGGTCATCCTCCACCAGGGAAAGATCGCGGAGATGAAGACCGGTGAGGGGAAGACCCTTGTGGCCACCCTGCCCATTGTCCTCAATGCCCTGACCGGCAAGGGCGTCCATCTGGTCACTGTGAACGATTACCTGGCCACACGTGACGCCGAATGGATGGGCCGTCTGTACAATTTTCTCGGCCTTACCGTCGGGGTCGTCGTCCACGGGCTCGATGATGCCCAGAGAAAAGAGGCCTACAACGCCGATATCACCTATGGGACGAACAACGAGTTCGGATTCGACTATCTGCGCGACAACATGAAGTTCTACAAGGAACAACTCGTGCAACGCGATCTGCACTATGCCATCGTGGACGAGGTCGACTCCATTCTCATCGATGAGGCCAGGACCCCGCTTATCATCTCGGGGCCGGGCGAGGAATCGACCTCCCTGTACGGTCGCATCAATGCGATCATTCCCCGCCTGGAGAACGAGACCGACTATACCGTGGACGAAAAGGCCAAGACGGCCATGCTCACGGACGAGGGGGTGGCCAAATGCGAGGAGATCCTCGACGTGGACAACCTGTTCGACGCCGGGAACATCACCCTGCAGCACCATATTCTCCAGGCCCTCAAGGCGTATGCCCTGTTCACCCGTGACGTGGACTACATCGTCACGGACGGCCAGGTGGTCATTGTCGATGAATTCACCGGAAGGCTCATGCCCGGAAGGCGGTACAGCGACGGGCTGCATCAGGCCCTCGAGGCCAAGGAACATGTCAAGGTCGAGGCGGAAAACCAAACCCTGGCCTCGATCACCTTCCAGAACTATTTCCGCATGTATGACAAGCTGGCCGGCATGACCGGTACCGCGGACACGGAAGCGGTGGAGTTCCGCCAGATATATGATCTGGACGTCATGGTCATCCCGACAAACCAATCCATGCAGCGCAAAGATTTTCCCGATGCCGTCTACCGCAACCAGGACGAAAAGTATGCGGCCATCGTCCAAGAGATCAGGGAGCTCCACCACAAGGGCCAGCCCGTACTCGTCGGAACCACGTCCATTGAAAAATCCGAGCTCATCTCCCGGGAACTCAAGAAACTGCATATTCCCCATTCGGTCCTGAACGCCAAGCAGCACGAGATGGAGGCCGAAATCGTGGCCGAGGCCGGGCACAAGGGGAAGGTGACCATTGCCACGAATATGGCCGGTCGTGGTACCGATATCGTGCTTGGCGAAGGGGTCAGAGAGGTCGGCGGGTTGCACATCCTTGGTACCGAACGCCACGAATCCAGGCGGATCGACAACCAGCTCAGGGGACGGAGCGGCCGTCAGGGCGATCCCGGATCTTCCCGTTTTTTCCTGGCCCTCGACGACGACCTGCTGCGCCTTTTCGGTTCGGACCGCATTGCCGGGCTCATGGACAAGCTGGGCATGGAGGAAGGCCAGTCCATCGAGAACAAGATGATCTCCAGGGCCATTGAAAATGCCCAGAGCAAGGTGGAAGGCCACAACTTCGATATCCGCAAACAGCTTCTCGAATATGACGATGTCATGAACCAGCAGCGTACGGTCATCTATTCCCTGCGTAGGGATCTCATGACCACGGATGACATGGAAAACGTCATCGATGGGTTCATGGAGGATGTCCTCGACGAGGTCTATGCCCCCATGGATCCCGGGAACAAGGAGGGGGTGGACGCAGAAACCAGAACCATGGTCCGCAGTAAGCTCGATGAGATTTTCAACCTGCGCCGGGCCGATCATTCCAAGGAATTGCCCCACCGGGAAAAGGCCGTCGAAGGGATACGCGTTCTCTTTACCGATCTCAAAAAGGATGCCGGAGACCAGTATTCCGAAATCCTGCGGTTTTTCTTGCTTGATAGCCTTGATCGCAACTGGAAGGAACACCTCTTGAACATGGACCATCTCAAGGAAGGGATCGGTCTGCGCGGGTACGGACAGAAGGACCCCAAACAGGAGTACAAGCGTGAGGGGTTTTCTCTTTTCCAGGATCTGCTGTTCAGGATAAAGGAGAATACCTTCCAGCCCCTGACCCGATTGCAGTTGCAGGTCGTCAAGGAAGAGGAGTTCAAGCACGAAGAGCAAAAGGATCTCCAATACGCCGGCGGCGAGGAACCCGGACAGGAAAAAAAGGAGCCCGTGCGCCGTTCCGCGCCCAAGGTCGGACGTAACGATCCCTGCTCCTGCGGGAGCGGCAAGAAGTACAAACATTGCTGCGGGCGTTGACGGATACGTTTTTCCCGCCTTGTGCTCGACCGCTGAAACGAGTACAAACGCCCGGTCGTGTGCGCATGATCGGGCGTTTTTCTATCCCCGAACAATCGTGTGGGGGACACTTTTATCAGGAATTTTTCAGGCTGATTTTTATTACCAAGGAGTTGGAATATGTTCGACCTCCCCAAGGGGTACCGGTTTGCTGCAGTCGAGGCCGGGTTCAAATACAGGAATCGGCCCGATCTGGGGCTTGTTGTCAGCGATTGCCCGGCCCATGCCGCCGGAGTGTTCACCACGAACCGGTTTGCGGCAGCACCCGTCACGGCCTCCCGTGCACGCCTTAAGACCTCGCCCACGGCCCGGGCGATCATGGTCAATTCCGGCCAGGCCAATGCCTGTACGGGGAAGGAAGGTGAGGATCGGTGCCTTGAGACCCGGAACATGGTCGCCGTACCCCTGGGGATCGATCCCGGGGAGGTCCTGGTTGCCTCGACCGGGGTCATCGGGGACCAGCTGCCCATGGATATCTTTCAGCCTGCAGCCGGTCGGCTCGTGGACGGTCTCGGACACAGCTCCCCCCTGGATATGGCCAAGGCGATCATGACCACGGACACCTTTCCCAAGCTGGTCACAGAGACCGTGGCCCTTTCCGGAGGGAGGGTCCGGCTTCTGGGTATGTGCAAGGGCGCGGGCATGATCTGCCCGAACATGGCCACCATGCTCGGCGTTGTCATCTGCGACGCCGATGTCGATCCGGTCTGGTGGCAGAAGACCCTCAGCGGAGCGGTGGATGAAAGTTTCAACGCCATCACCGTGGACGGGGATACGAGCACCAATGACTGTATCCTGGCCCTGGCCAACGGGCGGGCCGGCGTGGGCACCCTCTCATCCGCGGACGAGCGTATCCTGTCGGCGGGGCTGATCGATCTGTGCCGGGAACTCGCCTTCCGCATCGTTCAGGACGCCGAGGGGGGAACAAAGGTCCTGCGTATCAGAGTGGAGGGCGCCAGGAGCAAACCCCAGGCAGAATCCGTGGCCAGGACGGTCGGCCATTCCCCCCTGGTCAAAACGGCACTCTATGGTCAGGATCCCAATTGGGGCAGGATTGTGGCCGCAGTGGGCCGCTCGGGTGTCCAATTCGACCCTGGAGACGTGTGCGTGGCCATCGGTGGGACGACGATCTTCCACCGGGGGCACCCTGTGGACGGGGACTGGGATAGCATCCTGGCACCGATTTTGAAAAGAGACGAGGTCATGGTGACCATTTCGCTGGGAAATGGACGCGGGAAATACGAACTCCTCGCCTCGGATCTGACCGAGGAGTATATCAAGATCAATGCGCAATACCGGACATGACAGACAACGGTCTCCTGCGCACGACATAACAACCGTCCTGTTTTTGTGTAAACATGCCGTAACGATCCAGTCCACAATTGAGCAAAAGCAACAGGCTGCAATGTAACGCTAGATTTGAGTGTCAGCCCATACATTTCTGGGAGTAAAGGATTTTGCAGTTTTAGAAGTTGGGGATCTGCACGCTAACCGCCTGTGATTTATTGAATTTATAATTCTAATTCCAGGGCAATGAGCCTGGATTCAGACAACATGCCGACCATCCACTCAAATAAACGGAGGAAACCCATGGCCCTGAACAAGGAACTTCTCGATATCCTGGCCTGCCCCGCATGCAAGGGGGAACTCGAATTGACAGAACCAGAGGACGGCCTGATCTGCAATGCATGCAAGAAGGTCTATCCCATCCGCGAAGAGATTCCTGTGATGCTCGTGGACGAGGCTATTGCGCTGGATGAATGGAACGCGGGCAAGAGGAACGTCTGATCCATGGCAAAAAAGAAGCAACGGCCCATGCCACAGTCCCTCGGCCTTCCCCGAACAGGGATGGATGCCCATGCCCATCTGGATGCCAGGGAGTTTGAGCAGGACCTCGACGGGGTCCTTTCAAGGGCCCGGGAATCCGGGCTGGACGGTGTGGCGACCATCTTTCTGGGCCCCAAGCCGTATATGGAGGGTGCCCCCCGGTTTGCGGACCACAGGGATGTGGTCTTTCTCATGGGGCTCCATCCCGAAGGGGCGGGCACGGCCGGTCCCAACGATATTCCCGGAATGGAAAGGCTTTTCCGTGAGGATCCCAGGCTGCGGGCCGTTGGAGAGATAGGGCTCGACTACTATTGGGACGCGACAACCAAGGAGAGGCAAAAGAGGGTGTTCAAAGAGCAGCTCGAGCTTGCCCGTCAACTCGGTCTTCCCGTGGCCATCCACTCCCGGGAGGCCGAGGCCGATACCCTGGCCATCTTGCTGGATATGGGATTCCATGACTATCCCCTGCAGTGGCATTGTTTCGGGCAGTCGGCAGACCTTGCCCGTGAGCTCCTTTCCCACGGCTGGTATCTGTCCATTCCCGGAACAGTGACCTACAAGAAAAACAGGGTGCTCACCGAAGCGGTCCGGGTGATCCCGGTTGGACGGATGTTTGTGGAAACGGATTGTCCCTATCTTGCCGCTGATCCGTACCGGGGAAAACGGAACGAACCCGCCCTGGTCGTGTTTACCGCCCAAAAGATTGCCGAGATCAAGGAGACCCCGGTCGAGGAGATCTGGACGGCCTGCGGAGAGAACGCGCGTGGGTTTTTCGGGTGTCCGCGGACCGGTTTTGCGGAGGGTGGTCCATGAAACGTGTCTATGTCGCCTATACCGGGGGGACCATCGGCATGCGCAGAACCGACCATGGGTATGCGCCGGATCCGGGATATCTGAAAGCCCAATTGGCCAATTTTCCCGAGCTCGGGGATCCCGCGATGCCCGATTACGACATCCATGAATACGATCCCCTGCTCGATTCTTCGAATATGGGGCCGGAACACTGGGCGCTCATCGCCCGTGACATCCTCGAACATTACGATGACTACGACGGGTTCATCGTCCTGCAGGGGACGGACACCATGGCCTACAGCAGTTCCGCCCTGGCCTTTATTCTCAGGGGGATCGACAAGCCGGTCATCCTGACCGGGTCCCAGATCCCCCTGTGCGAAGTGCGCAGCGACGGAAGGGACAATCTGACCGCGGCGATGATGATCATTGCCCACCACCCCGTGCCGGAGGTCTGCCTGTACTTCGGCAGCCGGCTGCTCAGGGGGTGCCGCTCGGTCAAGGTCAACGGTTCGGGGCTCCAGGCCTTTGAGTCGCCCAATTTCCCCCCCCTTGGTACCGTGGGGATCCGGATCCGGATCGACCGGGATCTCGTTCTGCCCCCCCCGCCCTTTGGACCGCATCTTCCAGGATCTCTGGATTCCGCACGGGTTGGGGCGCTGCGTCTGTTTCCGGGAATCTCCATAGAGATGATCACGGCCATGCTCGAGGCCCCCTTGCAGGGATTGGTCATGGAAACCTACGGCATGGGCAATGGTCCGAGCAAGAACCAACCGTTCATGCGGGCCCTTGAGAACGCGGTCGACCGGGGGGTGGTCATTGTCAATTGCACGCAATGCCTTGCAGGTACCGTCGATCAGGAAGGCTATGCAACGGGACACGCCCTCGGCAGGGCGGGGCTGGTGAGCGGACTGGACATGACCGCCGAGGGAGCGCTGACCAAACTTATCTGTCTCTTTGGACAGGGGTATGGACCAGAAGAGGTCAAGGAGATGATGGGCCAAAATCTGTGCGGGGAGCTGACGCTCCCGGAAGGAGACTGAGCCCGTCCGTTTTTTACCGTCTTGGTTGCAGTGCAGCCCGTGACGCCGCCATTCACGGACTTTTGATCCGGGATCTTCCGGCTTGGGGACCGTATAGGCGACGGCGTGTACTCTTAGCGGAACCATTATAAAAAAGGGCCGGTCAGTGACCGGCCCTTTGGTGGTTATTCGGCGTGGATTTCGATTTTTTTGGGTTTGGCCTTTTCCGCCTTGGGCAGATAGAGTTCCAGGACCCCGTTTTTCATGGACGCATTGATCCTTGCCGCGTCCACCGCATCGGAGATGGTGAATCTGCGGACATAGGTCCCGCTGCCGAACTCTATGTGTACGTCCTTTGTTTTTTCGTCCAGGGGGTATTCCACCTTGCCGGAGATCTCCAGTTCGTTCTCCTTGAGATCGATGAGCAGGTCTTCCTTGCTCACGCCCGGAAGGTCCATGAATATGTGGAACCCGTCTGCGCGCTCAAGGATATCCGCGTCGGGATTAAAACGGGGGAGTGTGCCTTTTTTTGCAATGTCATTGGTCATGATGGTCCACCTCCTTAGGATACCGTGATGTCGATTTTCTTGGGTTGTTCCTCTTCAGCCTTGGCCAAAACAACGTTGAGGACCCCGTTTTTCATGGTAGCGGACACGTTGTCCGGGTTGACCGGAACGTTTAGGGTGATGATACGTTGAAAATTACCGGTCGCCCGTTCCTGTCGGAAGTATTTTCCTGACTCTGAAACACGCTCTCCTTTAATAACCAAACTTCCATCTGTAAGAGTGAGGTCGATGTCGTTTATATCCACTCCGGAAATCTCTGAGGATACATAGATGTTGCTTTTGTCCTCGCTTATATTCACTGGAGGATATGAAACTCTGCGTTGGGTGAAATAAAGAGGTTTGCGCATTTCCTCAAAAATCCTGTCGATCTGTGCGGGCAAATCATAGTAAGTACTAAAATCTATAACCATAATGCACCTCCTTTTTTGGGTTACCATGTGAAATAAACATCAATGAGCCGACGTCAAGATTAAAATGCAGAAAATTTGCAAATTTTAGAAATTTAAGAGATTTTAGAAATTTAAGGGATTTTAGAGGGTTGAGAGGGTGGGGAGGGTAGAATAGGTAAAATTTCAGAACCTCCTGGATTGCAAGGTGTGGCCAAGCCCTTCTTGTCGGTTGACATGGACTCGTCTCAACGGCTATAGAGATAGCTTATGACCGGATACCCAACCATAGACACACTTGTTTCCACGGACACCCGTTGCTGGTGGTGGCGTGCCTCCTGTGGTCGGGTGTACGGCATGGCATGATAACCACCAACAAACGCCGTCACATGGGCCGCGGGAAGAGCATTCCGGCGGCCCTTTTTTTATACGACCGCCGGGATGCGGGCGCATAGGGCGAAAAAATTCTGGAGGGGCTATGTTCCGCACCATCTGTTCACTCATCGTGTGTTTTTTTGTTTTGGGGGTTCTGTGTGTCCCCTCGGTTCAGGCCGGCCCAATCACCCTGCGCTACGCCAATTTTCCCCCCGCTTCCACCTTTCCCTGCGTGCAGATGGAGCATTGGAAAGAGGAAGTCGAAAAACGCACGGATGGTCAGGTGGACATCCAGACCTATCCCGGAGGTACCCTGCTCGGGGCCAAGAACATGTTCCGGGGGGTCCTGAAGGGGCAGGCCGATATCGGGTGTTTGTGCATGTCCTACCAGCCGGGGGTGTTCCCCCTGACCACGGTAACCGAGCTGCCCGTGGGCTTTGCATCCTCCTCCGTGGCCTCCAGGGTCCTTTTCGATCTCTACCAGCAGCATAGACCAAAAGAATTTGGAAAGGTCAAGGTCCTGGCCATGTTTACCACGGCCCCCACGAATATCATGAGCAAGACCCCCGTGCGGACGATCGACGATCTGGATGGACTGGAACTGCGCGCTTCCGGCATGGCCTCCCGGGTTCTCGACCGCTTGGGAGCTGTTCCTGTGTCCATGCCCATGCCGGAAACCCCGGAGGCGCTGCAAAAAGGGCTGGTCAAGGGGCTCTTGTCCTCTCTTGAGGTGATGAAGGACATGAATTTTGCCGAATACTGTCCCTATGTGACCCGTACGGATTTTCAGGTCTACCCCTTTGCCGTGGTCATGAACAAACGTTCGTTCGACAGACTTCCCGCGTCGGTTAAAAAGGTCATGGACGAGCTGGCCCGGGAGCAATCGGTGTGGACAGGGGAATATATGGACCAGCACGTTCTGGACTCCCTGGCATGGTCCAAGCAGACCTACGGGCTCGAGACCATCACCCTTGGCGAGAGGCAGCATGCGGCCATGCATGAGAAACTCATCCCACTTATTGACGAGTGGAAGACCAAGGCCGCGGACAAGGGCGTGGATGGTGAGAACGTCCTGGACGACCTGTATCGTCTCAAGGACAACTACCAAAAATAAGAACCACCAGGGGCGGACCGTCACGTGCTTCCGTGGAACTGGTCCGCCCATCCGTGACCGTCACGATCTGCAGAACCATTGGGCGAGACATTGCGGACCCCGCTCGACAAGGGCATCCTGGTGGTTATCAGCAATCCGCCAGCGGACCTCCAACCCGACAGGGCACCAACAACACACGATGCATACCGTGAAAAAAATCATCCAATTGGCCAACAACACCCTTTTCTGCCTGGCCGGGCTCTGTCTCATGGGCATGGTCGCCCTGGCCTGTTCAAACATGGTCCTGCGCTTCTGTGGCCAGCCCATCAAGGGCACATTCGAGCTGATGGGGTTTCTCGGGGCAATGGTCGCCGGGCTGGCCCTGGCTGGAACCCAGGCGGGCAAAGGGCATATCGTGATCACCATTTTCCAGGACCGTTTCCCCGGGTGGATGCGTTCGGTTCTCGATCCGTTGACCTCCGTGCTCTGTCTGGGCTTTTTCGCCCTCGTCGCCTGGCAGACCTGGGAGCTGGCCCTGTCCATCCGCGGGTTCGGAGAGGTCTCCGAAACCTTACAGATTATCTATTATCCCTTTGTCCTTGTGGTATTTATCGGGGTTGCCGCCCTGGTTGCCCAGATCTCCATGGAGACCATCCTTCTCTTTCAGAACAAGGGTGGGGGGGGTGGGTCGTGAGTCTGACCGTTCTAGGACTGGCGGGGATCGGCCTGCTCCTGGCCATGATTTTTCTGTTACGCATTCCCGTGGGGTTCGCCATGGGCATTGTCGGGTTCTGCGGGTTCTGGGCGGTCCTGGATGTCCATGCGGCGCTGGGCATGCTCGGTGATGAGACCTGGAAGGTTTTTTCCTCCTACGGATTGACGGTCATTCCCCTGTTTATCCTTATGGGGCAGATCTGCTTCTATTCTGGACTGAACGAAAGGCTCTACCGCACCGCCTATGCCTGGATGGGACCTGTGCGCGGCGGGGTCGCCATGGCCACGGTTCTTGCCTGCGCCGGGTTTGCGGCCATTTCCGGATCGAACACGGCCACGGCCGCGACCATGAGTTCCGTGGCACTGCCGCAGATGAAGAAATACGGTTACGATCCTATTTTGAGCACGGGTGTCGTGGCTGCGGCCTCGACCCTGGGAGCGGTTATTCCCCCGAGTATCGTGCTCATCGTCATCGGGCTGCAGACCGGACAGTCCATCGCCGCGCTTTTCTGGGCCGCCCTGGTCCCGGGCGTTTTGCTGGTGGGTTTTTTCGTCATCCGTATTGTCATGGTCTGCAAAAAGAATCCGGATCTCGGTCCTGCGGGCCCGAGGACCGGATGGGGAGAAAAGATCCGTTCCCTCAAGGGCTCGTTGGAAATGATCATCCTCTTCGCCTTGGTCATGGGGGGACTGCTGGCCGGTCTGTTCACTCCGTCCGAAGCGGGTGCCGCCGGTGCGGCCCTGGCCCTGGCTGTCAGTCTGCTCGGCGGGAATCTGACCCGGGAGCGGCTGGTCAAGTCCATCAAGGATACTCTGACCATCTCCTGCATGATCATGACCATCGTTCTGGGTGCGGTCATCTTCGGCCGTTTTCTTGCGGTGACACGAATCCCCTTTATCCTGGCCTCGCAAGTGGCCGACCTGGCCTTCCCCCCCCTGGTCATTTTGGGGTTCATCTGCATCCTGTATATTTTGGGCGGTGCGATCATGGATGCCTTGGCCCTGCTCATCATCACCATCCCCATTTTTTTCCCAGTGGCCGAGTCATTGGGGTACGATCCCCTGTGGTTTTCAGTCGTTGTCACCGTGGTCACGACCATGGGGGCGATCACCCCCCCGGTGGGGGTGAACACCTTCATCGTCTCAGCCATGGCCGGGGATGTGCCCTTGTCCGATGTGTTCAAGGGGGTGGTCGTGTTTCTGCCCTGCTATCTGCTCTGCCTGGCCATCCTGGCTGTCTGGCCCGGGATTCTGGGGGTCTTTTAAGCCAAAACCATTTTGGGATATTGGGTTTGTATCGGATCTCTGCTCCAAGCGACGATCCGCAAGGGGGTGCCCCTCCGATTGGGTTGCCTTGAAAGTATATCCAAAATCCGTTTTGGAAACTCCGTGTTCCAAAGTGGTTTTGCTCTGGTCGACCCACAGAAATCACGAAAAAAGCCGGTCTGCATGGCATGCAGACCGGCTTTTTTTTATGAAGGGCATGGTAAGGAAACTATTCTTCGGGCGGTACCGTGCATTCGACCCGCTGGATGCGGCCCTGTTCTTCCAGGGACTCAATGGCCTTGCCGATTTGTTCGATCTGTTCAGGCGTGCATGGTTCCTTGGGTTTGCACCGTTTGCACAGGCCGTGGAGGATGATGGTATCCTCGCCGTTTTGATCGGGCTGGAAGGCTCCCACGGACGTGGCCGGGCTGTTGCATACCACGCAGGATTCGATCTCCAACTGGGCCTTGGTCACATGTACTGTTGTCTTGTACTCGTCGTCCTTGAAAACGGGGCAGTACATGGCGCAGACCGCGCAGGATCGGATGTTCTCCTTTTCCGCGGCCGCAAAGGTTTCGTGTTCCCGGCAGGTTGTTTCGTCTGGAACGAGGCAGGGGTTTGTTTCCAGTGCCTTGTCCTTGGGCAGGGGAACGATGAGTTCCAGCCGGTCCTCGGCCAGGATGTCCTCCCCGCCCTCTTCTGGTCGTCCGAACAGGCCGAGCCTGCGGGCGAATTGTTCCTCCGGTTCGATGATCCTGTCCACGAACATGGGCCAGAAGGGTATGCCGATTCTGCGCCCGAGTTCCTGCTCGAATGTTCTTTTGGCTCCGTCGTCAAGCGCATAAAACCCGGACAGTTCTGCCGCCGGGATTTCCACCTTGGGTTCTCTGCCTACCATATCCTGGACATAGAAATAGACGATGTCGTTTTCGTCTATGGTCACTTTCCAGCGCTGGTCCTTGAGATCAGTAAGAAACATGGACGCTCCTTGGTTGTTTCGAAGAAAGCGGCTGCATACGATGTTTGGAAGGCAAAGACAATTCCGAAAACCGTGCAGATTGCAGGTGGGATTTTACTCTGCAAGATGCTTCTGCAAAAGTGCAAAAGCCGAACACCGGGGTCCAAGCTTAAAACCATATTTTGTAACAACCTGATTTTACTTAAAACTTTCAACGTAAACCCTAACGCTGTCTGGAAAAATCTCTTTTTAACGGGCATATCCTACAAGAGTGTCTTCCCTGCGGTTGGAGGGGAAGGGATCAGATGAGGCCGCGGAAAGAGGCCCACGCAAGGCCCATGTATTCATAAATGGCCCGTTCCGAACGGACCAGGTTGTACGCCGAGGGGATGAAATCCTGGTAGGAAATCTCCGGAGTGGTTTTGCACAGATAGCCGGCCGGAGCGGGAACAGGGGAGAGCCCCTGTTTGATGAACAGGCGCAGGGCGCGGTGGAGATGGGAGGCGGAGGTGACCAGGATCACGTAGTCGTCCCGGGGAATGCGTTCCGCGCACAATCGGGCCTCGTCCGGGGTGTCCTTGGCACGACCTATCCGTGTGATCCGGGAGCCGTCCACGCCGAGAACCATGGCGGCTTGGGCCATCTTGGACGCCGTGGAGTCGGTATCGCCCGGGCTGCCGACGCCGGTGAAGACCATGCCTGCCCGGGGAAAGATCCGGGAGAGTCTGACCCCCTCGACCACTCTGGACAGGGAATTTTCTGCAAGTCGGGAATTGGGGGGGCGGTTCTCAGCGGGGACCGTCCCTCCGCCAAGGACCACGATCCAATCGATGTGTGGGAGTTCCTCGCTACCGTTATGGTCCATGAAGGCCGGTGGATACATGGTTTCCAATGGGCGGAGCAGCAGGCAGGACGGACCTTGAAGGCTCAAAATAAGCAGCAGTCCGGCCCCGGTTGCCATGAGAACCGTGGCGGCTTTTTTCCCACGGTTGGTCAACAGGAGGATAAGGCCGAGCACGAGCAGTTCCAGACACAGGGGGACCGGAAAGAAGAGCCGGGAGACCAGTTTTTTGAGCACGAACAGATCCATGTTCACCCCCTTGCCCGGTGCATGAGGACCATGTCCGCCAGGACCAGGGCGCCCATGGCCTGTAAGACCGGGACCACCCGGGGGATGGCGCAGATGTCGTGACGGCCGCCGATGGTGATGGTCTGTGTTCGGCCGTTTTTGTCCACGGTCTGCTGTTCCCTGTTTATGGACGGAATCGGTTTGATGGCTGCGCGGACCACAATATCCTGACCGCTGGATATACCGGCAAGAATCCCGCCCGCATTGTTGGTAAGAAATCCTTCCGGCGAGAGCTGGTCATTGTTTGCGCTGCCAAGCATTCGGGCGGCCCCGAACCCGGAACCGATGGAGACCCCCTTGACCGCCCCAATGCTCATCACGGCCTGGGCCAGACGTGCGTCGAGCTTGTCAAAGACAGGCTCCCCAAGTCCTGCAGGAACCCCCGAAATCCTGAGCTCGACGATCCCGCCAAGGGTATCGCCCTGTTTTCTGACCGTATCTATGCGCTCCTTCCAGGGATCGACCATGTTCGGGTCGGCCGCGAAAAAGGGACGTTCTGCAAGGTTGTCCAGGACCACATCCTTTGCCTGGATACCGCCCAGTTCCACGGTATAGGCCTGAACCCGGACGGCGTTGCGGGCCAGCACCTGTCCGGCAATGGCTCCGGCGGCGACCCGGGCAACCGTCTCTCTTCCGGATGAGCGCCCACCTCCCCGATAGTCCCTGAATCCGTATTTGGCCTCATAGGAGAAATCCCCATGGCCCGGGCGATAGATATCCTTGATCCGGGAATAATCCCTGGAGCGTTGGTCCGTGTTGGCCACGTAAAACCCGATAGAGGTTCCCGTGGTCCTGCCTCCAAACACGCCGGAAAGGAGCGTGACCTTGTCATCCTCCTTTCTGGCCGTGGTCCCGTATCCCTGCCCCGGCTTGCGGCCATCCAGGACGTTCTGGATGAGGGTCTCGTCGAGTTCGATCCCGGCCGGGCATCCGTCCACAACCCCGCCAAGCCCCGGGCCGTGGGATTCGCCGAAGGTGGTCACGCGAAAGATGGTCCCAAAGCTATTTCCGCTCATCATTGTTTCCCGGTTGTCATGTACCTAGATAGGTGGTTATCCCAAAAGTTTGGATTTTAGTCCCTTACTCGTGAAAATCTGCCATAAAAAACAAGAAAATGTACCCCGGAATCAAGGACCTTTGACCCCCGTTCGCAAGCTCGCTCGAGGGGCGCGGACAAAGGCTCTGACAACTGCGCCGACGGAGTCCTTTCCCCAATTTCAAAATTTCCAGCCCCCATTGATCGCTGTTCACCTTGACCCGAATGGCCACCATCTCATTTGCTTGCCCACTCCGCCATGAACCGTTCCAGCTCGGTCTCTGAAAAAGAGGGGCGGTCGAACATGCCGGCGGCCTCGCGCTGCCGCCATGCCTCGTACAGGATGATGGCCGCGGCCACGGAAACATTCAGGCTCTGGACCATGCCGACCATGGGGATGTAGATTTCATCGGGCACGTGCATCTTGATATCCTGGTCCATGCCACGGTGCTCGTTGCCGAGGACGATGGCCGTGGGTTTGGTGAAGTCCCACGCATGCACGGGCTTGGCACTGGGGCCAAAACCCGTTCCCAGGCATTGGTACCCCTTGTCGCGGAAGGCACCGATCATCTCTTTGGCGTCACTATGTCTGGTCCGGGCGATCCATTTGCGGGCCGATGCCGAGGACCGTTTGCCCACGGCAGGAAACCGTTCCTTGGTATAGTAGAGATGGATGCCGTAGACACCGAAGGCGTCGCAGCTACGGAGGATGGCGGCCACGTTGTGCGGGTCGTGGACGTTGTTGATGACCATGGTGAGGTCCTTTTGCCGTTTGGCCAGGACCGATCCGATACGTTGTTTCCGCTTGTCGGTGAGAATGGGGGTGTTGTCCATTGGCGGCTAGAAACAGGAATGTTTGAGGTGGACCAGATATTCTTGGTTGCCCTTGGGCCCCTTGATCATTGCAGGGGTGTAATCGAGGGGGGCCAAACCGAGTCGCTCTTGAGCATAGTCCATGATCTTGGCGACCGTTTGCTCTTGGAGTTTGCGCGAGGTGACCACGCCATGGTCGGTTTGGCCGGCTTTGACCTCGAACTGGGGTTTGACCAGGGCGATAACCTCTCCGCCGGGGCGTATGTATTGCAGGCAGGGAGGAAGGAGCAGCTCCAGGGAGATAAAGGAGCAGTCTATGACCACGATGTCAACGGGCTCTGGCAAGAGAGAGGGGGGGGCGGTACGGAGATTGATCCGCTCCATGACGACAACCCGGGGGTCCTGACGGAGTTTCCAATGCAGCAAGCCGTACCCGACGTCAACGGCGTATACCTTGGCGGTCCCGTGCTGCAGGAGACAGTCGGTGAATCCCCCGGTCGATGCCCCCGCATCCATTGCCGTCGTGTTCTCGAGATGGAGGGAAAAATGTTCGATCGCGGTGAGCAGTTTGTAGCCGCCCCGACTGACGAACCTGGACATCCCTTTTTTCTCGAGGAGTGTGTCGGCAGGGAGCTGTTGTCCGGGTTTTGCAACAGGAACCTTTTCGCCGTTGGGGAGTACCCGGAGTACTTGTCCGGCCATGACAAGACGCATGGCCGCGTTCTGGTCCGGCGCGATCCCGAGATCGACAAGGATGCGGTCGGCACGTAATTTTTTCAATGCCATGGAATAAAAGGTGTTATGCCCAATGGATAAGTCCCAAGGAATGCGGGTCCAGCAGCAGTGGGTGCGAGGGTAGAATCCTTACCGTGTATCCGAATTTTCCGGAATGCAGCGGGGCCACACTGCCCCGGTAAAGGTGCCAGCCATGGCCCAGGTCTTCGACGGAACGCATCGGAGAGGTCTTCCGGGCGGTGAACCTGCCTTCGTGGTCCAGGGGACCGGCATATATCTCCACCTGGATGTCTTCGGTACGCAGTCCGTTGATCTGGACCTCGGCCGTGACCTCGATCTGTTCGTCCACATAGAGTTCGAGGTCCGTTGCCGACTGGACATTTTGTATCCTCAGGTCCGACCACTTGGTCATCAGGTCCATCCGCCAGGCGGAGAGGTCCTTGGCCGCACCGAAGTTGGCCTCGGTCAGGCGGGTATAGTTGGTGTATGCGGGCAGATAGGTCATCCGGGCATACTCCTCGACCATGCGGTGGCCGTTGTATCTGGGACCCAAGGATGCGAACTGGTCCTTCATCTTTTTGATCCACGTCCTGGGCAGGTTGCCCTTGTCTCTGGTATAAAAAAGCGGAACGATGTCCTTTTCCAATAGGTTGAAAAGGATCTGGGATTCCACAAAGTCCTGGTACTCGTTGTCCGTATATTCCTCACCCTGGCCGATGGACCAGCCAAGGCTGTTGTCCGGTCGGTAGGCCTCGTACCACCATCCGTCCAGGGTACTCACGTTCAGGGCCCCGTTGATCATCGCTTTCATTCCGCTCGTTCCGCAGGCCTCCAAAGGGCGGCGCGGGGTATTGAGCCAAATGTCACATCCCTGGACCAGGTGGGCGGCGATTTCCATGTCATAGTTTTCAATGAACACGATGCGGCCCCGGCATTCGGTTTCCTTGCACAATTCGACCAGTTGCTGGATGATTTTTTTTCCCTCGTTGTCCCTGGGGTGGGCCTTGCCAGCGATGACGAACTGGATGGGCATCTTGGAGTTGTCAAGCAGGGAGATGAGCCGTTCTTTGTCCCGCAGGAGCAGGTAGGCCCTCTTGTAGGAGGCAAAGCGCCTTGCAAATCCGATGGTCAAGGCCTGGGGATCGAGGACCTCCTCGGCGATCTGCAATTCCATCCGCCGCCCTCCCCGGGCCATGACCTGTTGTTTGAGTCTTTTTCGGGAAAAATCGACGAGGCGTTCCCGGAGCCGTTCGTGGGTCCGCCAGAGTTCGGCGTCCGGAATGGACAGCGCCTTGGTCCATATCCTCTCGGTGTGCGGATTCTCCTGCCAGGCACTGCCCATGTACCTGCGCATGAGATAGGCAATGTCCGGCGCGATCCATGTCTGGATATGCACACCGTTGGTGATGGATTTGATGGGTACGTCCTCCACCGGGTATTGCGGCCAGACCTTTTGCCACATCTTTCTCGAGACCTGACCGTGCAGTTTGCTCACGCCGTTGTTGAATCTTGAGAGCTTGAGGGCCAGAACGGTCATGCAGAAGGTTTCTGCGTCGTCCCTGGGATTTTCCCGTCCAAGGGCTAAAAAAACCTTGAAGGCCAGGCCGAGATCCCGGGCGTATCCCTCGAAATATTGTTCCATCAGTTGGGGCGGAAAACGGTCGTTTCCGGCCGGGACGGGAGTATGCGTCGTAAATACGCTGCTCGAGGCCACGAGCTCCAGGGCGGCCTCGAAAGAGAGTTGGTGCTCATGCATGAAAATCCTGATCCTCTCCAGTCCGGCAAATGCCGAGTGCCCCTCGTTCATGTGGATGACCTTGGGGTGCAGACCCATGGAATGCAGCGCCTTGATCCCCCCGATACCCAGCAATATTTCCTGCCGGATGCGCATCTGCAGGTCGCCGCCATAGAGCTGGGCGGTTATATTCTTGAATTCAGGGGGGTTTGGCGGAATATTGGTATCAAGGAGATAGAGGACGATCCGTCCGATGCGGGCCCGCCAGATCTGGAAATTGAGATCCATCCCCTGCATGTTCAGACCGATATAGAGGGGGGCGTCGTTCTTGTCCCGGACCAGGGAGAGGGGCATCTGGTCGAAATCGTTATACGGATAGCGTTCCTGTTGCCAGCCGTCCTGGGTGAGGTACTGGTTGAAATATCCTTGCTGGTAGCACAGACCCACGGCGACCAGGGGGATGTTCAGGTCGCTTGCCGATTTGAGGTGGTCACCGGCGAGGATGCCCAATCCTCCGGAATAGATGGGCAGGGAGAGCGAGACCCCGTATTCCGCGCTGAAATAGGCGACGACGGGCCCCTCGTCCGGTGGATCAAAGGAAATGTTCGAGGTGGGGTCGCTGTTGTACTGTTCTTGTATCCTGGTCAGTTCATTGAGCCGTTCGAGGAAGAACGTGTCCTTTGCCAGTTCCTCCAGGGTGGTCTGGGGAAGATGGTTCAGGAACCGGACGGGGTTGTGCTGCCCCTGGATCCATAGTTCCGGATCGATCTGGGCAAAGAATTCCTGGAGTTCGTTCTTCCAGCTGAACAGGAAATTGTAGGCCAGATCCCACATGGGGGCGAGGACTTCCGGCAGACGCGGGATAACGCTGTATTTTTGCAGGGGATGCATTCTCGGTTCCTTCCGGCGACGCGGCTTTGCGGTTGGTTGGTCAGGGGGCCGGGTGGCCCAGTTATATGTCGGGACAAAAAGTTGTTCCCACGGGGGGCGGGAAGTGTCCGGACAGGTTCCGGGTACGGTCTGGTCGGGCCGGTGCCGGCCCGGATTTTTGGATTGACGTGTTTTTGATTTGCACGGATAATATAATATTTATGTCAGTTGCAGCAGGTAACCATGTGCAAACGGATGGTAAGGACCCGGTGGGTTTTGATGGTTACCGAACATCCTTCATACATGGAAGAACCTTTTTTGCCAAGACAAGGAGAGCGTGTGAGCACAGAAACACCAAACGGCTTGGACGTACGGGTGAAATTTTTGTCGTCCGGATGTACTCCGGAAAATTTCGGGTACGCCACGGACGTATCCGCAGGCCTTGATCTTCGGGCATGCATGGATGAGGACAAGATCGTTCTCGGGCCGGGCGAGAGATACCTCTTTCCGGCGGGAATCGCCATTGAGATCACCCGCCCGTCCATCGCGGGGTTTGTCTTTTCCCGCAGTGGGCTCGGGACCAAACACGGGTTGACCGTGAGCCAGGGGGTCGGGGTGATCGATCCCGACTACCGTGGCGAAATCAGGGTCTCCTTGCTGAACACGTCCGTACAAACGCAACGCGTAGTCAAGGGACAGCGGATCGCGCAGCTGGTCTTTCTGCCTTTTTTTCACGCCCATATCCTTCCCGTCAAGACGCTGGGGGATACCCGTCGGGGGGAAGGTGGCTTTGGTCATACGGGCACCCTGTGAAGAACGGTTTTGGAGAACCGATGAAAAATAACCATGTTGGGAGAATAGTATGGATGTAGAGGAACTCAAGCAACGTGAAGCGCGGGTCATGTGCCAAACCTACGGGAGATACCCCCTGGCCGTGGCATCGGCCCGAGGGACCACCCTGACGGATGTTGCGGGCAAGAAATATCTCGATCTTCTTTCCGGCATTTCCGTATGCAACCTCGGACACAGCCACCCGGACATCGTCGATGTCATGCGGACCCAGGCAGAGAAATTGGTCCACGTGAGCAACCTGTTTTTCCAGGAGGAACAGGTTATTTTGGCGGAAAAGCTTCTGCCCCTGACGGGCATGGACAAGGTCTTTTTTTGCAACTCGGGTGCCGAGGCCAATGAAGGGGCCATCAAAATGGCCCGCCGGTATATGCAGGAAGTGCGTGGACGCGATGCCTACGAGATCATTTCCCTTGACCGTTCCTTCCATGGACGGACCCTGGCCACATTGACGGCAACGGGACAGGACAAGATCAAACAGGGCTTCGGTCCCTTCCCCCCGGGGTTCAGGACGGTTCCCTTCGATGACCTCCATGCGTTGCAGGGGGCTATCGGACCCAGGACCGCAGCTGTGATTGTCGAGGTCATCCAGGGAGAGGGCGGCATACGTCCGTTGTCGGATGACTATCTGCGCGGCGTCCGGAGTGTGTGCGATGCAAACGACATCCTACTCATTGTCGATGAGATCCAGTCCGGCATGGGGCGCACCGGGTGTTTTTGGGCCCATGAACGCTCGGGCATACGGCCGGATATCTTCACCGCGGCCAAAGCCCTGGCCAACGGTCTCCCCATGGGAGCGGTCTTCTGCACAGATGGGGTTGCCGAGGCCTTTGGCCCCGGAAGCCACGGGACCACATTCGGGGGGGGCGCTTTTGTTTCGGCCGTTGCCGCCCGGGTCCTTGACGTCATGGCCCGGGACGGCCTGGTGGAACGGGCCGATCGACTGGGCGCGTGGCTGTGTGACGAATGCAAAAACCTCAGGGCCGTCACCGGGGAAAAAATCACCGAGGTACGTGGACGGGGGTTGATGGTCGGCATTGAACTTGCCTTTCCCGGACAGTCGGTGTGGAAAGAACTTCTCGAAAGAGGGCTGGTGCTCAATCTGACCCAGGAGCGGGTACTGCGTCTTTTGCCCCCACTTGTCGTCACCCATGATGAATTGCGCCGTTTTGTCGAACAATTGCATGCCGTTCTCAAAAATCGATGAAACCGGATTTGACCGATTGTTTTGGCAGGGCTTATGACAAATTTGTTCTTTCTTGTCTCTCTTGCGGCCAAAAGTGGTTCTGGCCACCCCTGTGGCGGGGTCAGGATGGGAGTGGGCAGGGACAAATGCTTGTTTGTTTGACAAAACCGTCAATACGGCCTACGTTCAGCGCTTGTAGCTGGAAGAGTTCGTGGTGGTGTAAGCCCCTTTTTTTCTTTTTCGAACGACCAAGTAGGTACTTTACATGGCAATGATAGAATTCCGTAATGTTCACAAATGGTATGGGGACTTCCATGTCCTCAAGAATATCAACGAGGAAGTCGAAAAAGGGGACGTACTCGTCATCTGCGGTCCCAGTGGTTCGGGCAAGAGCACTATGGTCCGGTGCGTGAATAGGCTCGAGGAAATCGATAAGGGATCGATTTTCATGGAAGGCAAGGATATCACCCAGAAGACGGTCAACCTGAACCATCTGCGTTCGGAGATCGGGATCGTTTTCCAGCAGTTCAACCTCTACCCGCATATCTCGGTGCTTAAAAACGTCATCCTGGCTCCCATGAAGGTCAAGAAGGCGTCCAAGGCCGAGGCCGAGGCAACGGGCATGGAGCTCTTGGACCGGGTGGGCATCAGCGACCAGGCCCACAAATATCCCGTGGAATTGTCCGGTGGACAGCAGCAGCGTGTGGCCATCGCCCGCGCCCTGGCCATGAAGCCCAAGGTCATGCTCTTTGATGAGCCGACTTCGGCCCTGGATCCGGAGATGATCAATGAGGTCCTCAATGTCATGAAGGATCTGGCCCGCGAGGGGATGACCATGCTTTGCGTGACCCATGAGATGAGTTTCGCCCGCGAAGTCGCCGACAGGGTCATTTTTATGGACGGGGGGGAAATACTGGAACAGGGAAGCCCGGAGCATTTTTTCAGCAACCCGCAGCATGAACGCACCAAGCTGTTCTTAAAGGAGATTTTGTAGCGAGAAAACCATTTCTATATTTTACCAACCAGCAACTGAATACGGAGGAATGTATGGGCAACAACTGGAAAAAAACGTGTGTCTTGGCCCTCGTGCTTGTTCTCGGCGTCTTTATGGCCAGCGCCAACGCCGGAAACATCGACAAGATCAAGGAGCGCGGAACACTCATTGCCGGAGTCAAGGACGCGGTCGTTCCTTTTGGGTTCGTGGACGGGGACACCAACCAGCTGGTCGGCTTTGATGTCGATATCTGTCGGGCCATTGCCAAGAAACTCGGCGTTGATCTCAAGCTCAAACCCGTAACTTCTGCAACCCGTATTCCCATGCTGACCCAGGGCTCCGTCGATGTCGCTGCCGCGACCATGACCCACAAGTTCGCCCGTGATGACAGCATCGACTTTTCCATCACCTATTTCATGGATGGTCAGAAGATCCTCGTCAAGAAAGACAGCGGTATCAAGAGTGTTGCCGATCTGGCGGGCAAGAAGGTCGGCACGGCCAAGGGGTCGACCTCTGAAAAGAACATCAAGGAAGCCCAGCCCGACTGCAGGGTTCTCTCCTTTGAAGGGTACCCCCAGGCCTTCCTGGCCCTGCGTCAGGGCAAGGTCGCAGCCGTGACCACCGACTCCACCATTCTCCTCGGCCTCAAGAACAGCGCTCCCAATCCTGATGACTATGTCATCGCCGGTGATTTCATATCTGCCGAGCCCTATGGCCTGGGACTTCCCGAGAACGATTCCGATTTCCGCGACCTGGTCAACAGAACCCTGGTCGATCTGTGGAACTCCGGGGAATACCTGAACATCTACAAAAAGTGGTTCGGCCCCGATTCCAAGTACTACCTCCCGTTGAATTGGAAGATGGAAATCTGGCCGTATTAGTCTGACCGGTACATGGTCGTGATTCTGACCATTTTTTTCACGGCCCCGGGTACTGTTTTGATCGTTGATCAGACGGGTGCCCGGGGCCGTGGTCTCCACCTCCACCACTACGAAGCTAAACGAGCGAAACGTTGAACTACCAATTCGACTGGCATCTTGTCATGAGCGGGGAGTACGCCCAGTGGCTCAAGGAAGGTTTCATCATGACCCTTGAGATCTCTGTCGTCTCCATTATTCTGGCCATCCTTTTGGGTACGATCATCGCAGTGTTCCGTCTTTCCAGGATCAAGCTCCTGGAATGGATCAGCCTGGCCTATACGGAATTTTTCAGGAACACTCCGCTTCTGGTCCAGATTTTTTTCTGGTATTTCGGGTCGGAAGCCGTGCTGCCCACATCGGTCAATCAGTGGCTCTATGCCCAGGATTTCGAATTCATGGCCGGGGTCGTCTCCCTTACCGTGTACTCCTCGGCCTTCGTGGCCGAAGAGATCCGTTCCGGCATCTTTTCCATCCCCAAGACCCAGCTGGAGGCCTCGAGGGCCGCAGGTCTCAGTTTCCTGCAGGCCATGGGCTACGTCGTATTGCCCCAGGCTTTCAGGATCATCGTTCCTCCGCTCATTTCCCAGTGTCTGAACATCATCAAGAACTCGTCCCTGGTCATGACCATCGGGGTGGCCGAGCTGACCTATATGGCCCGGCAGATCGAATCCTATACCTTCCATGGGTTCGAGGCCTTCACCATTTCGACCTGTCTGTATATCATGATCTCATTGGTGGTTTCCCTGAGTATGAACGTGTACGAAAAACACTTTTTGCGGACCATCGAGTATTAATGTCGGATGGTAGAAAATTTAGGAGTTTAAGAGATTTTAGAGCGTTAGGGATTTTTAGTGCCCTACGTGTGGAAGTCTGCCCAAAAAACAAGAAAATTCTACAACCGATTGAAGGTAAAACTGCCGCTTGGCCGCATGAGAGCGTTGCGTGATTCCAGGGTGTGGATCGGGCAAGTGTATCCGGGGCTTGGCGTTCAGACGTTGCTTGCATTCCCCATTTTGGGCATTGGCCCCAAGTGCAAGTACCCATAAATTTTAAAATCTTTTACTTATCGTAGCGTTAGACAATTTCTACGGTTCCAACATTTCAAAATTAAAAAGGAAACAGCCTTGCACTGGGACATTGTCTGGAAGAATTTCGATTATTTTCTTATTGGAGCCTATCCCGATGGCCCCCTGGGCGGCTTGGCCATGTCCATCCTCTTGGCTCTTGGTGGTATTTTCGGGGCCTTCTGGCTGGGGCTTTTGTTCGGTCTCATGCGTCTTTCCAAGAAAAAATGGATCAAGTGGCCGGCCGTTGTCTATATCGAGATCGTCCGCGGGACGCCGCTGCTTATGGTCATCTTTTGGTTCTATTTTCTGGCCCCCATCGTTCTCGGGCACACCCTTCCCGAGGCCACCAGCGCTCTGATCGCGTTCATCGTATTTACCGGCGCCTATATCGCCGAGATCGTTCGGGCCGGGGTGCTCGCGCTGCCCAAGGGCCAGACGGAAGCCGCCCGCGGGACCGGTCTTTCCCATTTCCAGACCATGGTCCACATCATTTTGCCCCAGGCGCTGCGGAACATGATCCCTTCATTCGTCAACCAGTTCGTCAGCCTGACCAAGGACACCTCGCTGGCCTATATCATCGGGGTCAACGAACTGACCCGAACGGCAACCCAGGTGAACAATCGTACGCTCATAGCGCCCACGGAAATTTTTATCACCATCGCGATCCTGTATTTCATTATCTGTTACGTGCTCACGGCAACGAGCAGGCGTCTTGAACGTCAACTAGCCAAGTATCAGGCCCGTGGAAACTGATAGTCGACTGCATATCGTGGCCTTCACCCTGGGCGTGGACCTCGCCCCCGAGGTCGAACCCTTCCTGGCGACCTGCTGCCCCCATGGCTGGCAGGAGGCCGGGGCGGATTCCCCGGAGCGCAAGACGGTCGTTGTCTATCTTGAAAGCCCCGTGGCTGCGGACCATATGCTTTCCTCCCTCCTGGCCCGGTGGCCTTCGATCCAGCCGGTGACCGGGGCCATGCAGAACCAGGAATGGGCGAGCGCGTGGAAGCGGTTCTTTACCCCCATCCATATCGCCGACCGGTTTGTCATCCATCCTCCCTGGGCCGGAGAGGATGCAGGCGGGGCGGAATCGATAGTCATCAATCCGCAGATGGCCTTTGGAACCGGTCATCATGCCACGACCAGCCTCTGCCTGGAAGCGGTTGTCGGCCTGGTCAAGAAGAACACGGTCCGTCCTGGTCAACGTTTTCTGGATGTCGGGACCGGTTCGGGCATATTGGGGCTTGTGTGCGCCAAGCTGGGACTGTCGGGGGTCGGATTTGATCTCGATCCCCTTACCCTGGAAAATATTCGGGAAAACAAGGAACTAAATGCCGTGGACCACGGATTCGACGCGTTTGTCGGGCCCATCGATGTTCTGCGGCCCGGGGTTTGTTTCGATCTGGTTGTAGCCAACATCCTGGCACGTCCGCTCATATTTCTCGCGCCCGAGATTGCGCGGCGTATCAACCCCGGCGGGGTTCTCATCCTTTCCGGTCTGCTCGACTCACAGGTCGACAGGGTGGCCAGGGCGTATGTCGACCAGGGATTGCCCACGCCGCAGGCCATGCTCGCAGGTGAGTGGGGCTGTCTGGTCTTTTCCTGATTTTTTCCGTATCCTTCCTGCCAACTATTGCCCAAACCCGCACCCTCCATCCCGAGCACATGCGACGCAAAATCCTCTTGTTGAAAATGTATGCGGCCATGCTGGACGAACTTGGCCCCAGCCATTGGTGGCCCGGTGAGACCTCTTTCGAGGTCTGCGTCGGGGCTATCCTGACCCAGAATACGAACTGGGGCAACGTGGCCAAGGCGATACGGAATATTAAAAACGCCGGGTGCATGAGCGCCAAGGATCTTTATGCCCTTTCCGAGGAGGAATTGGCGGAATTGATCCGACCGGCAGGGTATTTCCGTCTCAAGGCCAAGCGGCTGCGCCATTTTCTCTGCTTTCTGCGCTCCTCATGCCGGTTCAACATGGACAAACTCCGGTCCCGGGAGCTGGACCGGCTCCGTCCCGCTCTGCTCGGAGTCAACGGGATAGGTCCTGAAACGGCCGATTCCATCCTTCTCTATGGTCTGGAAAAGCCGAGTTTTGTAGTAGATGCCTACACGGCCAGAATTTGCAGCCGCCACGGCCTGATACCCGAAGAGATCAGCTATGACGAGCTGAGGGATTTCTTTATGGACGTACTCGAGCCCGACCTTGCGTTGTACAACGAGTTCCATGCACTGCTCGTCAGGGTGGGGGGGACGTGGTGCAAGAAAAAGAAGGGGCTGTGCGGTACCTGTCCCCTGCACGGTGTTATTTAACGGATGAGTGATAGAGGACCGGAAATGGCAGGCTCAAAAAAGGGGGGGAACCCGTGGTTGTGCCTTTTTTTGATGGCCATGGTTGCAATGGCGGTGGTCCCCCCGGGGGGGGGGCCCGGAATGTGTGCCTCGGTCTCATCCATCCAGAAAAATATCGCCCAAGAGAGGGATAGGTCCAGGGCCAAACGCGAGGCGCTGACCGTCCTGTCCACCAAGGAACGTAAACTGTTCAAGGATCTGGCCGGTATCGAGGACCGGGTCAGAAAAATGGAAACACGGCTGAGGGCGAACGAACAGGATCTTGCAGACCTGGGCAAACGCCAGAAAACCGTCAAGGGCGAGTACCTGCGGTCCCTCGCCAAGAAAAAAACGATACACCGGGAGGCAGCGTCCCTTTTACGTACATTGTGGCCGGCGTTTATCACCAAACAGACCTCCAAACATTTTGCCCTGGATGGCTCATGGGCCCGTGCTGAACGCGAATCGACCTGGCTTTCTTATCTTTATGCCCAGACCGGGGAAAAGCTCCTGGAGCTCCAGGAGGCCGAAGAGGCAACCCTCAAGACCCTTGGTACCCTCGAGACCGCCAAGAAAGCCCGCAGGGACAAGCTCCAAGAGCTCAAAACGGACCGGGAAGAGCTCCTTGAGCAGAGACTGATCTTTCTTGGTGATGTCCAGAAAATCCGTTCCCAGGAACTCGATATCAAGGAGCAACTTGCCCGGATCGCAGGAACGATCAAGGAACTGAAGTACCGTTTGGAGGTTATGGACACCCGGTCCTTTTCTCGGCTCAAGGGGTACATTCCCTGGCCGGCTCATGGACGGGTGGTCAAGGGATTCCGGCCCCGGGCGAAGCCTCCCCATCGGGGGATAAGCATGGTCCTGCCGGCGGGCCATCCCGTGCGTGCGGTATCCTGGGGCAAGGTGGTCTACGACGACCAACTCCGCGGATTTGGCCGGGTGGTGATCATTTTTCACGGCAAGGATTACTATTCGTTGTACGCCTTTCTTGCCCAGTCCGGAGTCCATGTCGGTCAAAAGGTCGAAAAGGGAGAGGCCATCGGCGAGTGCGGATTTTATCCCTTTGTCAAGGGAACCGGTCTCTATTTTGAATTGCGTTTTCGCCAAAAAGCAATTAACCCTTTACAATGGTTAGAGCCTGCATGAGGGTACACTGGCGGATGCAAGGGGAGTGGGCACAATGTTCGTGTCGGCGACCCCGCTTTTCAGATATGAATACCCCCACGTCGGGTCGTGCATGGAAATAAAAATTTCGGAGGAACTCATGCGGTTGAGTCATATGGTGGGCACGGCCCTCCTGTTGGGAACGTTGCTTGTGACCTCGGGGTCCGGCCTGGCCAAGGGCGACCCCTATTCATCGCTGAAACGTTTCAGCCAGGTTCTGGACATGGTCGAAGAGAACTATGTCCAAAAGATCGATAGAGACGAGCTCATAAGCGGGGCCATCGAGGGGATGCTCCAGGAACTCGATCCCCATTCCACCTTTATGAGCAAAGAGGATTTCGAGGTCACCCAGGAGGATCTTTCCGGCAAATTTGGTGGGATCGGCATCCAGATCGGGATCAAGGAAAAAAGGCTCACCGTGATCGCTCCCATCGAGGATACCCCGGCCTTCAAGGCGGGACTCAAGGCGGGCGACATCATTTTTGAAATCGACGGGGAATCCGCTCTGGACATCACCCTGATGGAGGCGGTCAACCGGATCCGCGGACCCAAGGGGACTCCGGTCACCCTGACCATTCTGCACAAGGACAGCTCAAAACCGGAAAAGGTGGAGATTATACGGGGGATCATTCCGGCCAAAAGTGTCAAGAGCCAGGAACTCGATCCGGGGTACCTCTATCTCCGTCTTACCGATTTCAAGGCCAACACCGTATTTGATATGCGCAAGGCCATCAATGGGTACTCCAAGGATCATGATCTCAAGGGGATCGTCCTTGATCTACGGTCCAATCCCGGTGGTATTTTGAGCCAGGCCGTGGACGTGGCCGATACCTTCTTGTCCCGGGGACTCATCGTATACACCCAGGGAAGAGACGAGAGCTCCCGCCGCGACTTCAACGCCCACAGCCAGGCCTCGGACGTCAACTGTCCCATGGTCGTGCTCATCAATTCGGGGTCGGCATCCGCCTCTGAGATTGTCGCCGGTGCCCTCCAGGACCAGAAAAGGGCCCTCCTTTTGGGCGAAAAATCTTTTGGAAAGGGGTCGGTACAGACGATCATCCCCCTTGCCGACGGGTCGGGGATCAAATTGACCATCGCCCTGTACTATACACCGAACGGGCGTTCGATCCAGGCGGAGGGCATCGCTCCGGACATCACGTATCCCTTTGTCCCCCCTACGGCTGAAGAAGAGGAACAGACCTTTCTCGAGTTCAGGGAAAAGGACTTTTCCAGACACCTTGAAAATCCCAACGGCGAGACCGGACCGGGTAAGGGCGAGGTGACGGTTCAGGAGAAGGAAGACAAACGCAAGGCCGAGGAGATGCTTTCGCGGGACAACCAGCTGCGCATGGCCCTGGAATTCGTCAAAAAGCTTCCCCGCATCAGTCAAATCCACTGATCCGCTGTCCACAATAGAAAAATGAGCGATCCTTGCCGGAGACCGTGTTCCTGACGGTCTCCGGTTTTTTTAAGAACATCCCGTTTTGTTACGCTTTTTTGGATCACCTCTCGGCCAAGGTAACTATTCGGGTCACATTGTACTATTACACGATGGTACAATCTGCCGTCAGATTTCCGTGCCGATAACGTTGGGAAATTGGAGGATTACAGAACATTAAGAAATGGGAGACGTATATGGTAGCCGCGTACAATCTCCTACCCCCCTTACCTTTCTACAATCTCTACAATTTCTTAGATTTCTGTAACTATTCAGGACGATAACTCGCCATGGGGTCGTGTCTTTTTCTGGGAAGGCCGAGCGTCTGCTCCGCCTTTCGGACAATGCCTCGGGGGATATCGTCATCGTTGGGTCCGATGCTACCATTCTCCCTGTTTCCTGCCGGTTCGTGCACGCATTGCCGGGCGGTCGCCCGGCGTTCACGGAAGGGACAAAACAGGACCGTGCCATTGGTGGCTGAACAGTAAAACCCAAACCATTTTGGAATGTTGGGTTGGTATCGAACCCCTGATCCAAGCGACGATCCGCAGGGAATGCCCCTGCGGTTTGGTTGCCTTGAAAGTACGTCCAGAATCCATTTTGAAAACTTCGTGTCCCAACGTGGTTCTGGTGTCCCAATTTTCTACAATTTCTAATAGTTACAAATCTGATTCTTGGAAAATGTACCTGAATGGTTATTGACCAATGGGAATATTTCCTCGTTTTTGTCCAACCGCAAACCTGTTCGCTCGTTATTTTGCCATGGGTACCAAGAAAACTTCACGCAAGAAAACTTCCCGAAAAAAGAACACCGGATCCCTGCGCCACTGGTTTTTGCGCTACCACGTTACCTTGTGGGTCATCGTGGGGGCATTGACCGTGCTTGCCGCTTTTGTGGCCGTCCACCTGCCGGACACCGGTACCGACGCACCCTCCATTTCTCCCGGGAAAAGAGTCCGCCATACCGTCCATAAAACCGTGCCGGAAAAGCAGATCCCTGCCGGGCGTCAGTACGAGGAAGCGGATGTATCCCTGGAGACGCGGATCAAGGAAGTCGATCTGGCGATTATCCAAACCCTGGTTCTCATGGGGTATGACCCCTCGGGGATCGAGCACGGCAGAGTCGAGATCCGGGCCCACAACGGTCATGAATACCATTTCCAGCGCCTGGAACTCGCTTCCCCCAAGGATACGGATGCATTTGTCCTGGATCTCAAACAGAATATCGACACCCTGGTCGGGGGGGGACGGTTGCGCTACGACCAGATCGACCATGTCGTTTCCGTAACCATTGCAGGGACGAAGACCCACGACATCGTGTTTGCCGGGCGGGATGATCGACCGGTCCCCGTAGAGAATGTTCCGGACAAAGGGGGATCACGGATGGTTATCGTGGTCGATGATCTTGGACGGTCTGAAACGGCCGGCAAGAGACTGGCCGGTTTGACCTTTCCGGTCACTTTTTCCGTCATGCCCCACGAACCCCACTCCAGACGACTGGCCGATATCGCCCGCAGGGCCGGCCGGGAAGTCATACTCCATCTGCCCATGCAACCCGAAAGCTATCCCGAAACCGATCCGGGCCCGGGAGCATTGTTCGTGAACATGGGCCGTGAAGAAATAACACGGACCGTCACGGGGGACCTGGCCCAGGTTCCCGGGGTCACGGGGGCGAACAACCACATGGGCTCCCGGTTCACACAGGATCCCGATGGGATGGATGCGGTCCTGTCGGTATTCCATGACCGCAACCTCTTTTTTCTCGATAGCTTGACCACCCCCAAGAGCTGTGCGGCCGAGCTGAGTTCAAAGTGCCGGGTTCCGTATCTACGCCGGAATGTCTTCCTGGACAATGTCCGGGACGAAAAGGCCATTTTGTTCCAGCTCCGCAAGGCCCAGTCCCTGGCCGGGAGAACAGGGACCTGCGTGGCCATCGGACATCCCTACCCCGAGACCCTCGAGGCATTGTCGGCATGGCAACGCATGCGCGATCCGGCAGTACGCATGGTACGCCTCAAGGACCTGCTCTAGGATTGCGGGCCATGGGTGCAGCCAGGACTTGCACTTTTACAGAGCCAAAGGTACCCTTTTCTTTTTATTCCACCATCAAAATTGTCTTTCAGGAGGACCGTGATGATAGAACGCACTTTTTCCATCGTAAAACCCGATGCGGTTGAACGTGGCCTGCAGGGGGCTATCCTACAAATGATCCAGGAGGCCGGACTCAAGATCGTGGCCATGAAGATGATCCACATGACCAAGGAACAGGCCGAAGGGTTCTATGCCGTGCACAAGGAACGCCCCTTTTTCGATAGCCTGGTATCCTATATGTGTTCCGGTCCCTGCGTGGTCTCCGTGCTCGAAGGGGAAGACGCCATCGCCACGTACCGCGGTGTCATGGGTGCGACCAACCCGGCTGAGGCCGCCGAAGGAACCATCCGCAAGACCTTTGCCCTGGATATCGAAAAGAATTCCTGCCATGGTTCTGATGCCCCAGAGACCGCCGCCCAGGAAATCCCCTACTTTTTCAGCCAGCTCGAGATCGTGGGATAATATATGGAACATCTCGGGATCATAGGAACCGGCAATATGGGTGGGGCCATGGCCCTGGGGGCCAAGGATCTTCCGGATGTGTCCCTGTACGGCTTTGATCCCTCCAGGGAACGCCTTGAATCATTTGAAAAGTCCTGCGGACTCTGCCCCTGCGAGGACTTGCGGGATCTGTGTGAGCGGTCGACGTATATCCTGCTCGCCGTCAAACCCCACCTCGTCCCCGTTGTCCTGGCCGATATCCAGGAGTATCTCGAGCCGGATACCTGCCTCGTGTCCATCGCGGCCGGAGTGACCGTGGACAGGCTCAAGGAATTGAGCAAAGCTGTCTGCCCTGTGGTCAGGGTTATGCCGAATACCCCTGCCCTCGTGGGCAAGGGGGTCTTTGCCCTGTGCCTTGATGACGATCGTCTGACAGATGCGAACAAGGAGTTCGTGACCAGATTCCTCGGACACATGGGCTCTACCCATGTGCTTGAGGAACGCCTTTTCGACGCGTTCACCGGGTTGATCGGCTCGGGCCCCGCATACCTCTTTTACGCCATGGAGGGACTGGTCGATGCCGGCGTGACCCTTGGCCTTGGACGGTATGAGGCCACGGAAATGGTCAAGGGATTGTTCAGCGGATCGTCAAAGATGGCCGAAACGGCTGGAATGCATATTACCCAGCTCAAGGAGATGGTCACCTCCCCCGGAGGAACGACCATTGCCGGACTGAACCAGCTTGAAAAGCGTGCGGTCAAACATGCCCTGTACAAAGGGGTCAAGGCGTCCCATGACAAGAGCAGAAAACTCGGATGACCGTTGATGACCTTCCGCGCACATTGGGGTGCACAAAAAAAAGCGGCCCGCGGGCCGTTTTTTTTTGTGCAGTCAAGAGGATGCGCAGGGGGCGGGGCCCGGCTGGATGGTCGAGATGGTCGCCATCTCCTCGCGCAGGAAATCGGCAAGGACCTGGACATGGTCTTTTGTGTCGCTCGGCGCGAGATGGAGGGCGATCTGGGCCTGGCCGATACGCGGAAGGCCCAGATCAGGAGAAACGGCGACCAATCCATTCCCAAGGGCGTGGGTGGCCGCTACGGTCATGGCCAGTCCGGCGGACACCGCTGCCCGTATCCCGGCCATGCTCCGGCTGGTGCACACGATTTCCCAAGGGATCTCTGCCCCGTGCAATGCCTTGAGGGCCTGGTCCCTGAACGTGCAGAATCCCGGTGGGTACAGGGCAAGAGGGAGAGGACGGCATCCGTGCATGTTGGACTGGGCACCCTGGGCCCACACCAGTGGTTCCGTGCATACGACCTCCCCGCCCGGAGAGCAGGGCTGGTGGGTGACAAGGGCTATATCGATGCGGCGTTTTCCCAAATCGGCGATGAGGTCCATGCTGAGTTGGCAGCAGATCTCCAGCTGGATGTTGGGAAAACGGTTGCGGAATTTTTGCAGGGCCCTTGGAAGAAAGAACGAGGCATAGTCGTCCGGTATCCCCAGCCTGATCGTTCCAGCGACGCTGCTCCGGCCCATTTCGGCAAGGGCCTCGTCATGGAGTTGGAGGATGCGGACCGCGAAATCCATCAGGGTTTCAGCGGATTCGGTCAGTCCTATCCGTCGCTTGGCCCGGTCGAAAAGCTCGTGACCCAGATGGTTTTCCAGGCGGCGTATCTGTGCACTGACCGCTGATTGCGTCAGGTCGAGCCGTTTGGCCGCATGGGTGAAACTGCGGCATTCGGCGACAGCGGTGAAGGTTCGTAGCAGGTCAATGTCAAGGTCACCCATATGCATGACAGATGGTCATCCTTTGCATGATGAAATGTTGTTTGTTTTTAGCCCCGGAATCGGAGTATATTTTCCCTTTGGTGGTGTGCTGGACCGGATATAACCATGCGCGCCTTCTGTCTACCCTGGTATATTCCGGTTGCTGGCCGGGCTGGGTACCATAAGCAATGACATTCCAAGGAGAAAAGATGATCAAGAAGATGAGTATGATTCTAATGGCAGTGGTCTTTCTGGCCACAGGACTGCCCGTCCAGGCAAAGGAAAAGGTCGAACTGGCCTATGTGGAATGGGCGGAGACCGTGGCCAGTACGAATGTGGTCAAGACGGTGCTCGAGGACATGGGATACGATGTGGATATCATACCAGTGAGTGCTGCGGCCATGTGGATGGGCACGGCTGCAGGCGATGTCGACGGGTTCACGGGGGCCTGGCTGCCCGTTACCCAAGGAGAATACTGGAAACGACTCAAGGACAAGGTTGACTATCTGGGTAAGAATCTTGTCGGTGCCAAGATAGGGCTGGCTGTTCCGGACTATGTGGATATCGAATCCATGGAGCAGCTCCCGGCCAGGGCAAAGGAATTTGGTATGGAAATCGTTGGTATCGATCCTGGAGCGGGAATCATGTACAAGACGGAAAAGGCGGTCGAGGCCTATGGGCTGGACATGTTCGATACTATTGGGAGCAGTGGGGCCATGATGACCGCGACGCTCAAGGACAGGATCCGGAAACACAAGCCCGTGGTCGTCACGGCGTGGAGTCCGCACTGGATGTTCAGCCGTTGGGATTTGAAGTATCTTGAGGATCCTAAAAATATCTACGGGGATGCCGAGTATATTGGAACCGTCGTACGCAAGGGGCTTAAAGAGGATATGCCCCGGGTGTATCGTGTATTGGAACATTTTTCTTGGACCCTGGATGATTGCCAGCAGGTCATGCTCTGGTCACAGGACAGCGCTCCGGCTGAAGCGGCCAGGAAATGGGTGGACGCCAACAGCGCGCAAGTGGATGCGTGGACGAACGAAAAATAAGAATGGGTAAGGGGTTTCCCCCCCCCGTTCTTGGGTAAAAAACGATGGATTCTTAAAAAAAGCGGCCGGATCGGCCGCTTTTTTTATGCCAACGGACCTGTGACTATTCAGGGCAAAATTTTTGAACTCTCATACCCCTCTTACGTCTCTTACACTTCTTCCATGTGCAATTCTGATTCTTGGAACCGTACCCGAATAGTTACACGGGCCTGACCGTGCGTCGCAAGAGACCCCTTGCCCAATGGGTCGGTACCTATTAGCATGGACATATGTTCGACCAAGACAAAAAAACTCTATCCAGCGGTATGGAAGAGGGGGCAAAAAGCGAGGCGGCCTCTTCGGGCGGGAAACTATCCCGCCGTCAGGATAACAACCTTTCAAGGATCTGCGATTTTCTTTTTGAGACCGGAATGCTCAGGAAAACACCCCGGACGGGCTACCAATTTTTGGGGACCGGTCAGGAGAACGTAGCCGAGCACTCCTTCCGGACCTCGGTGATCGGGTACGTGCTGGCCAAACGCATGGGGGCCGATATCGGGCACACTGTCTGCCTGTGTCTGTTCCACGATATCCATGAGGCCAGGATCGGTGATTTCAACTATGTCAACCGGATCTACAACACCTGCGATGTGGAAAAGGCGCTCCGGCATGCCACCGAAGGGACCGGGCTGGAGGAGGAGATGGTCGAGCAATGGCGGGAACTCGAGGGGGCAGAAACCCTGGAGTCCCTCATTGCCCAGGATGCGGATCAGCTGGATTTCATTCTCAATCTGAAGGAAGAAGCGGAGTTGGGCAACCGGTTCGCGCCCAAATGGCTGGAGAGTGCTCTGCTCAGACTGCGGACCGGTGAAGCCAGGGAATTGGCCGATGAAATCATGCGCACCGGAATTGACCGCTGGTGGTTCGACCGACCGGACAAGACATGGTGGTCCAGGGGCAACGGTCATCAGGAGTCCTGAACGGACCGGATGGTTCTTGCGCGGTGCAGGGGCCCTCTGCCTAGCTCTGGGGCTGCATCTACTTCTTGTGGGGATCATCCTTTCCGGTCTCATCCAGCTGCGTCCCAAGACAGCCAGGGCGCCCGTCCTGGACCTTGCCCCCCTGGAAACGGAGGCGACCACCCGGCCCTTGCGCGGGCGTGCCGTTTCCAGGGGGGAAGAAGATGTCCGCAAAGATATGCCCGTGCGTACCGGTTGTGGCATGAACAGGGTTGCAGGGGGGCACGGGGCATCGGAGGACTTTCTGCGGTCTGTGCGGGGAAAAATCGCTGCCATCTGGGGGGAGGCGGTCTCTCAAGGGGCAGGCAGGGCCGTGGTTTCCCTTGATTTTGACGTCACCGGCAGGGTGACGGGATCCAGGGTGGAGACGATTGAGGGAACCGGTGGGTTCAAACGGTTCATGGATGGGTTCATTCGGGGGCTGCAGGGGCTCAAGGTGCCAATGGCGGGACGGGCGGGACCTGTCCGTGTCGAATGCGAATTCCTGGTGGGAGGATCATGGATACGAAATGGATGAAGGATGTCATCTGGCCGCTGGCCATCACCCTGTTTGTGGTCACTGTCGGTTCCTGGGGTTACCTGGCCCAAATTCCTTTTTTGGAGGAGCTTGAGCTCAAGGCCTTTGACCTGCGTATGCGGACCAGGGGAGCGATAGCCACCAGCGAGCGGGTGGCTATCGTGGCCGTTGACGAGGAGAGCCTGGAAAAGATCGGACGGTGGCCCTGGTCCAGGGAGGTCATGGCCCGGTTGGTCCGTGCGATCGATTCGCACGCCCCCAGCGCTGTGGGCTATGATATCAGTTTCTTTGATCCGGAAAAGAACCCGGCCCAGAAGGAGATTGTCCTTCTGGCCCAGAATGCGGCCAGGCTGGGGCTGACGGCCACTCCTGACTTGATGGACTATCTCAAGAAACGGCTTGAATCCACCAATCCGGATCTGCAGCTTGCCCTTGCCCTGCAGAATGCGACGTCCCCACAGATTCTGGGCTATTATTTCAACCTGGCCAAGGATGCCGCCGGTATCGCGCATACCCTGGATACCGCGGCGAGCTATCCGGTCCAAAAGGTACTCACCGAGGTGGAGGATAAGCCCCTCCCCGTGCCGATGGCACGCAAGGCGAGGACGAATATCGGTCTCTTATCCAGGGCCGCCGATTCCCAGGCCTATTTCAATATTCTGCCCGATCCCGACGGGACCATCCGCAGATACAATCTGGCCATTGGGTATGGGGACCAATTGTACCAGCCCCTGGCGGCGGCTCTGGCCTGCCTCACGGATGTGTCCAAACCGCCGGCCGTTTTGATAGGTCCTCTGGGGCTCATTGGGGCTGAGCTTGGAGACTTTGTTGTTTTATGCAATGATTCCGGACAGGTGACACTGAATTACCGGGGCCCGGAAAAGACCATCCCCCATGTCCCGGCCTGGAAGCTGCTGCAGGGAGAGGAAGAAGAGGTCCTTGAAAACAGGTTCCTGCTTGTCGGGGTGACGGCCCCGGCGGTGTTCGATCTCAGGGTCACCCCTTTCGGGGTGGCCTACCCGGGACTTGAGATCCAGGCCACTGCCCTGGATAACATTATCAAGGATGATTTCATCCAGAAACCCGGTTGGGCCCCTCTTTTCGACCTGGGGGCCATACTCGGCCTCGGCCTTCTTTGCCTTGCTTTTCTGTGGCGGTTGGCCCCTGTGGTTTCGTTGTTCGGGTTCGCTATTTTTTTTGGCGGTTACCTGGTCCTCAACCAGTATTTTTTGGTCAGCCGGCTGTACTGGCTCAATCTTGTCTATCCCCTGGCCACGTTCATCCTCGCTTACCTCGGTCTCAACGTGTACCGATTCATTTTTGCCGATAGGCAAAAACGACAGATCCGGCAGGCTTTTAGCAAATATCTTGACCCCAACGTGGTCAGTGATGTGGTCGATGACCCCGACAAACTCCGCCTGGGCGGGGCGAAGCAGGAACTGACCGTGCTTTTTTCGGATATCAGGGGATTTACCTCCATTTCCGAAAAACTTTCGCCCGAGGCCCTTGTCTATCTCCTCAACGAATATCTTTCCGAGATGACTGCCATTGTCATGGACAGGCAGGGATTGTTGGACAAATACATCGGTGATGCGGTCATGGCCGTTTTTGGAGCGCCCCGTCACTATCCGGAACACGCCCTCATGGCCTGTCAGGTGGCACTCGAGATGATCCTGCGTCTCGAAGAACTCAATCAGGAGTGGAAGAACAAGGATTGGGGCGAGGCCGGTCCCCCGCCCCCGCTCGAGATCGGTGTGGGTATAAATACCGGTTTCATGGTCGCTGGAAATATGGGGTCGCGTGAGCGGTTCGACTATACGGTCATGGGGGATAACGTGAATCTTGGGTCGCGGTTGGAAGGATTGAACAAGGTGTACGGGACGCATATCATCATCAGCCAATCCACGCTTGATCAGGTGGAGGGAACGTTCTGGGTCCGCTCCCTGGACAGGGTTCGGGTCAAGGGAAAGGGGGACTCCGTGGCCATTTATGAACTCATGGGACAGAGAACGGATGGTGAGCCATGTCCCATCGCGTACTTGCAGGATTACGAACGGGCGAGAATGCTCTATGACCAGGGAAAATTCCCGGAGTCGGAGAGGGCGTTCGCCCTACTCCAGCAGAAATACCCGGCAGATCCCGTCCTCGCGCTCTACCGTGAACGGCTTGGCACACTTCTAAAAGATCCGCCCGTGGACTGGAGCGGTGTGTATACCTTCACCACCAAATAGCAGGCTCGAACCGGGTAACCATCCTGCCCGGACCAGTTTTTTCGGCACCGGGTAGGGCTGGATACGTGCGGAATATATATCTTGATTGTGTGGGGGGATTACATGCATATCGTTGTCGTCTCGGATACCCATCTACATGCTCCCGATCGGAACCTCATGGACCTGTATGCCCGTTCCATGGCCAGGGCGGATGTGCTCATCCATTTGGGGGACATGGTCGGAGAAGAGGTGGACGGGTTTTTTCATCAGCATCCCCGTTTTTTTAGTGTGCGTGGCAATTGTGATTACGGGAGATGGGCGGAGGACATACCGGTGACCCGAACGCTGTCCCTGGAGGGGTTCACCATCGGTGCGGCCCATGGATGGGGGCCGAGGAGTGCGGTTTGGAAGGCCGTTGCCGATTCCTTTGGGCCTGGATACGATCTCGTTCTTTACGGACACACCCATAAGCGGGATCTGCGGTCTGTTCCCGGAGGACCACGGGTTCTCAACCCCGGTTCCTTGCTGGCCCCCCGGGACGGTCAGGCCGGGTTTGCGGTGGTCCGCATCGAGCCGATGCAACCGATGGATATCTCCTGGGTGGATATTTCCTGAATGGATATCTCCTGGGTCCTGCCGTAATTGTTGTCAGAATTTGGAGCGGGGGCCGGCCGGAGCCCCTTCCGTGACGATTCCGGTGGCGGGTTGGGTACACATTCCTCCGGGGGCGCCCCCTTCCGGGGCACATGATCCGGACATGTTTTTTTGCCGGAATAGTTGCAGAGAGTACTTTTTTTGCCGGTGGACCATAAAAAAACGCAGCAGACGGGGTCTGCTGCGTTTTTTTATACCGACCGGGAAGGGAGGATCAGTTGCCGAGAACCCGGGAATCCATGATCTCGATCGAACCCTTTTGCCGGAGCGAGGTGATCAGGGCGGAGAACAATTCCTGTTGCCTGGCCTTTTCCAGGGTCATCTTCCAATAGGAAGCCTCCTTGTCCCATGCCTCTGCGTCGGGCTCGATACGTTCATTGAGCTTGGCCAGGACAGCACCTGTGTTCACGGGGAACGTGGTGTCGTACCAGGCTTTCTCGGGACCGCTGAAACTCTTTTCCACAAGCTCCGGCTGCATCCCCAGACCTGGTACGAATCCTTGCCTCCCGAAGGGTTCGCTGGTCTTGACCCTGGAGCCAATCTCCTTGAGCCCGGCGACGGGATCTTTGAGCAGCCTGGCGAGATCTGTCTTGGCTGTTTCAAGGGCAAGGGATTTGGCGCCTTCCTGTTTAAGGGTGGCGATAATCCTGGGCTCGACCTCTTCGATATCGAGTGTATGCGCGGGCTGTTCGCTGATTTTTTGGGCCAGGAGATAACCGTCCTCGAGAAGGATCGGGGCCTGGGTGATCTCCCCATCCATAAGCGTGAACAGATCCGCTATTGTCTCTGCGGGGAGCTCGATCTTTCTCGGTCCCTCTGCTTGGGAGAAAAAACCGGTCGATCCGATGGCCACACCAAGGGTTTCCCCGGCTTTGGCCAGATCTTCACCCGTGATGACGAGCTCGAGGGCCTGGTCCAGGGCGTCCTGGATGGTGTCGGCAGCCTGCTCACGGGCCAAGATGGTCCCGATTTGGTCCTGTACCGCTTCCAGGGACTGGATCCCCTCGGGACGGCGGTCCTCGACCATGATCAGATGGAAACCGAACGGCGTCCTGACCGGTGGGCTGATTTCTCCCTTGTCCAGGGCAAAGGCGGCCTCTTCAAATTCTGGGACCATGCGGCCCTGGGGGAACCAGCCCAGGTCACCCCCTTGGGTCTTGCTCGGTCCTTGGGAATAGGTTGTTGCTAATTCCTCAAACGGGGTCCCCTGCTGGTATTTGGCGAGGATCTTTTCAAGTTCATTTTTCGCTCCGGCGACCTCTTCCGGCGTCCCGTCTTCAGGGACCCTGACCAGAATGTGCCGGGCCTTGATCTGTTCGGGCTGCTTGAAATCCTTGGCATGGGCCGCATAGTAATCGTTTATGGCTTGCTGGGAAACGGTTGCCGGATCCGCAAGGGTCTCTGGAGACAGGAGCAGATAGGCCACCTTGATTTTTGCCGGAACGGTGAACGCGTCCTTATGGTTTTCGTAGTAGGTCCGGATCTGTTCTTCCCCGGGGTCGACCTGGTCGAGGTAGTCGTTTTGGTCGTAGAGGATATAGTCGATCCGGGCCTGTTCGCGGGCAAAGAGAAAAAAGTCCTTGGCCTCATCCTCGCTGACCACTGCGGGCATGGAAAAATATTCGCGCACTTTTTGGATCTTGAGGTCCTGGGCAAAGCCGGCCTCGAACCGAACGGGGTCGAGGCGGTTGGCCCGCAGCAGGGCCTGGTACCTATTCTTGTCGAATTGTTTGGCCTCGTTGAGAAATACGGGCATGTGCATGATGGCGTTTCTCAATTCGACATCCGAGACGAGAATGTTTTCTTTGGTGGCCAAGTCGGAGAGCAGTTCCTGGTTGATCATGGCGTCAAGAACCTGCTTTTTGAACTCCATGGCCTTGATGTCTTCGGAGGTCAGGTTGGGACGCTGCTGCCGCAAGGCTTGCAATCTCTTTTCATATTCCTGTTGGAAGTCTTGCACGGTTATGTTCCGCTCATTGACCCTGGCGACGATGTTGGCCCCGTTGTTACGGAAGCTGCCAACGCCCCAGAAAACAAAGACGAGGACAATGAGTCCGAAAAGGAGCTTGACCCCCCATGACTGCGAGTGCTGCCGGATAATATCGAGCATTGGTTCTCCAAAATGTCTGATACTGCCTAATGGGATAGGCGGGAATGCAACCTATCGGAAATGTATTTGGATCCTAACGTTCCCGTGCGGGCCGGGACCGTCGTTGGATCATCCGGTTGTCTGTTTTTTGATGTGATTGAGCAGACCGCCGTCTTTGATAATGGCAATGTCCTTTTCGGTCAACTCGTTCGTTACAATGATGGGTTGTGTCCCGTCGAGCGATATCCCGCTTTCCCCATAGGGACGGATCGAGCCCGTATCCAGCGAGACGGTTGTTCCGAGACCGATGCGCTCATAGTCGGTCGGGTCGGAGAAAAGCAAAGGCAGGATCCCGAAATTGACAAGGTTTGCCATGTGGATGCGGGCAAAAGATTTGGCCAGGACGATCCGCACGCCCAGATGCCGGGGGGCCAATGCCGCATGTTCCCGGCTCGATCCCTGACCATAGTTTTCTCCGCCGACAATGATGCTTTCTCCGGCCTCTTTGGCCCTGGCCACGAAATCCTTGTCTGTTCCGGAAAAGACGAATCCGCTGATGGCCGGGACATTGGAACGCAGGGAGGTGACCTGTGCCCCTCCGGGGAGGATGTGGTCGGTGGTTATATTGTCCCCCAATTTGAGGGCCACGGGCAATTGCACGTGCTCTGGCAGGACGGAAAATGTTTCCAGGGGGACGATATTCGGCCCCCGCTCAATGGGGACCATCCCACCGTTTTTAGGAGGAAAGACGAACATCTTTTTGATGGAGGGAATGTCCTTGGGGAGTTCCGGGCGGACAATGGATTCGCCCCAGGACGATGGGTCGGTGAACCCGCCATGTAGGGCGCAGAAGGCGGCCGTGACCGGGCTGGCAAGATAGACCTGGGCGTCCTGGGTCGCGCTGCGCCCCTCGAAGTTGCGGTTGAATGTTCGAACGCTCACTCCGCCGGAGCGCGGGGATCCCCCCATGCCGATGCAGGGACCGCAAGCGCATTCGAGGATCCTGCCTCCCGCATCGATGATCGGTTCGAGCAGCTGGTTACGCAACAGCAGTTTGAGGACCTGGCGCGATCCGGGAGCGATGAGCACGTCCGTATCCTCGGAGGTGGTGTGTCCCTTGAAGATGGTTGCAACCTGGGTCAGGTCGGCAAAGGAGGAGTTGGTGCACGAGCCTATGGCCACTTGATCGACCTTGAGTCCGGCGAGTTCGCGCACGGGAACGACCTGGTCCGGCATGTGCGGCGCAGCCACCAACGGTTCCAGCCCGTTTAGATCAATGGTGATTTCTCGGTCGTAAGCCGCCCCCGGATCAGCATCCCGTGCAACGAAGTCATGCTCGCGGCCCATGGACCGTAAAAACGTGCGGGTCTGTTCGTCCGGAGGGAAAAGCGAACCGGTCGCTCCGAGTTCCGCGCCCATATTCGTGATCGTGGCCCGTTCCGGAACGCTCAGGGTAGCGACTCCCGGGCCGGTGTATTCCATGACCGCTCCGACACCGCCCTTGACCGTCAATATCCGTAGAAGACTCAGGATGATGTCCTTGGCCGTGGCGAATCCCTTGAGTTCGCCTGTCAAGTGTATCTTGAAAACCCGGGGCATCGGCAAAGTATAAGGATGGCCGGCCATGGCCATGGCCACGGAAAGCCCCCCGGCCCCCATGGCCAGAGATCCGATCCCCCCGGCCGTTGGGGTGTGGCTGTCCGACCCGATCAGCGTCGCCCCCGGCTTGGCGAAGTTTTCCAGATGGAGTTGATGGCAGATGCCGGTCCCGGGGGGAGAAAAGACAATGCCGTAGCGTTTGGCAATGGATCTGAGAAAGCGGTGGTCGTCGGGGTTTTTGAAACCCATTTGTAGGGTGTTGTGGTCGACGTAACTGACCGAGAGATCGGTCCTGACCCGGGGCGTTCCCATGGCCTCAAACTGGAGGTACGCCATTGTTCCGGTGGCGTCCTGGGTCAGGGTTTGGTCGATGCGCAGGGTTATTTCGCTTCCCGGGGTCATTTCCCCGGATACAAGATGGTCAGAGATGATTTTTTGCGTCAGCGTGCGTTGCATGGACGTATCCAGTGGTTTGGGAATGTTCGTTGCCGGGTGGGGAAAAGGCGGTTCGGCCAGACTCTCCCGGAATGGGACCGGGGTGCACCCCCCGGTTCGTTTGGAGCCAATGGTGATTATTGCTCGAAACGTAATCTGGCGAGTTTGTTCTTGCGGAAGAGGATTTCTGTTTCCAGGCGGAGTTTGTCCTGCTTGAGCAAAAAAATCTCTTCATGGTGGAAGATCTTGTTGGCCGGGTCCTCGTGGGCGATAAGCTCCTTTGCCCTGTCCTCGCACTCGGCTTTTTCCTGGGCGAAGGAGGCTATCTCCGCCTCGAGTTCATCGATGCTCGGCAACTTTGATCCGTTTGGGCTTGTGCTCATTGGTGACCTTTTTTTGCGCGGGGTGCCTGCTACGGAGCGCATCCTGCGGTTTGGGGAGATTGTTGAAGGTTGTCCAAAAATCCGGCCAGATGGAGGTGAGCTCCCCGGGATTGGTCAGGCAAATCCCGGGAACGACGAAAGAGGCCATGACATAAGCCACCGTCCATAGAGGAGAAGGACTCTCCCATGCCCCAGCGGGCGGGGAGGGCATGGCGTTCCTGGCGCGGATGTCCACGCGGTCTTTGCGTATATTGTAGTCGATACCCAGAAAGGACAGAAAGTCTTCGGCATGATGGATGTCTGGGGGCAAGGGCGTGCACTTGATGGTCGCATTTTTTCCGACCCCGAGGCACAATGCCGTGACCAGGGGAAGAAGGGTCTCTCTGTCCGTGAGATCGATATACACCCCTTCGGTTCTTGTCTCGCAGGATGATTCAATCCCTTTGTCCGTTTTACTGAGCCCGATGCCAAACTCCGAGAAGAGGGAGGCGAGGGAAAGATCGGGATTGACGGGATCATCCCATACTCCCTTGAGACGGGCACTCCCCCCCCTGAAAAAAGGAAGAGCCAAAAGATAACTCCCCAGAGCCCTGTCGATGGGGATACGGACCTCGGTTTCTTTGCAAACCGGTTGCCGGGGGGCGATGGTAAGCTCGTTTGCGCTCAGCGTAACACGGATATTGAATTGTCCGAGAACCGGAGTGATGTGGGCGGCGATTTCCTGCGCCAGGCCGTCGTTCTTGAGCACTAGCGTGAGCCCCTTGGGAAAGAGCGGTGCACTCACGGCCAATCCGATGATGAAGGAAAAATCAATATCCCAAGGGATCTCGATTTTTTCAGGTATGTGCCCACTGGCTTCGAGTCGGACGGGCAGGCCGTTGGCGTGGGGGTCGATGATTGTCAACCGGGCCCCGAGCTGGGGGAGAAGTTTTTGGACCGGGCGGAGTTCAAAAAATTTCGTGGCCGAGCTACCGGTGAACTTGATCTGGCATGGATTGACCAATCCCTGGCAGAGAAGCATATAAAAATTGAGCAGATCGCTGCCACAAAAAATGACCTTGCCGTCCATGGAGAAGTCAGGGCTGGGTTGGCTCTTGAAGGATCTGCGGTCCCAGGCCAGTGCCGCCCCGGCCTGGTTGAGCCCCTTGATCAGTTCAATGTTTACGTCACTGGTCTGGAAGTGGCTGAGTGTGAATGCGGAGGTGCAATTGGCGGCCATGGTTATGGCCATGCGGGTCTGTAGGGTGTCGCGCGGTCCCTGGATATCAACCTGTAGGGGCTGTCTTCGGGGATACATGCAGAAGGCGCCCGCAGCCTTACCGTCTTTTTGTTCGGCCTGGGCATAGGCAAGGCCGTTGATCGCCAGAAAGAGTTTGCGCAGGTTGCCTTTATCAAGGCCCTGCGCCTCGAATGTCTTGCTCCAAACGGACCACAGACGGCGTTCCTGTCCGGCGTCGATGACCGAGACCTTTTTACGTTTTCTTGACCCCGCGGCTTTGGAGAGCAGGCGGGTCCGTTCCCCAACGAGGTGGGCAATTTTTTCGTCGAGGTTTTCGATTTCTTGGGACAGAGTGATGTTTTTCGGGCGGGAGGATGCATTCATTATAGGCTGCCTGGGCAAAAGTGGAACAAAAAAAAACAATAAAAGGAACCGGGTTGAAACTCAACCATTTTGTTTGGGGGATCCTGGCCCATGTGTTCGGCGGGGGGATAGAGACGATCATTGGGTCGCTCTACGGTCTGCATCCGTAGGAGTTGGAAGGGGGGGTGCCTATGCCGGCGTGCCCGCCGTCGACCCGGCCGGGTTTGCATATGTTGAAAGTGAAAATAATGTCAGATTCCTTTATAGGGTGTCAAACGAGGTTGGAGGGCTCGTCCAGGTGTTGAAAAAAATAGAAAAAAATATCAAACTCTTATGTGTGAATGCTGCCAAGGGTTTGGGTATTTTTGTCCTTGGCTATAAGCTGATTTTCCCAAAAAACAGCGGGTTGCTTATACAAAAAAACTGTATTTTCAGTGGGTTGGTCTTTGCTTTGATAAAAAATTCACAAAAGGCTTGAAATCGACTCCCTTTGTCTGTAGAGAGTTCTTACGTTTTTATGTGCATGCGTAGATTTTGAAGACATACAAATTGTCCCACATCGAAAGGAGGTTCTACAATGGCATTGGTTGCACCACATGGTGGTAAAGGTTTGGTTTGTGCCCTGCTTGAAGGCGACGAGCTCGCTGCTGAGCAGAAAAAGGCCGAAGGCCTCAAGCGTATTGCTATCTCCCCCCGTGCCAAGGGTGACTTGATCATGCTGGGGATCGGCGGATTCAGCCCGTTGAGCGGTTTCATGGGCAAGGCCGACTGGAAGAGCGTATGTGATAATTTTACCCTGGCTGACGGAACCTTCTGGCCCGTGCCCATCACTCTGGATATCACCGCTGAAGATGCCGCAGGGCTCAAGGAAGGCGACGAGGTCGCTCTCTGGGATCCCAAGAAGGATGTCGTGATGGCCACCATGAAGGTCGAAGAGAAGTACGACATGACCGAAGACGATAAGCTGTACGAATGCGAAAAGGTCTTCAAGGGCCATGGTGAAGATTCTCAGGGCGATTTTATGAAGATCGCTCTTGAAGACCACCCCGGCGTCAAGATGGTCATGGCCCAGAACCCAGTGAATATTGCCGGTCCGGTCAAGGTCCTCTCCGAAGGCGACTACCGCGAGAGATTCCCGGGTTGCTACATGACCCCTGCCGAAGCCCGCGCTACATTTGAAGAACGTGGCTGGTCCACGGTTGCCGCTCTGCAGCTGCGTAACCCCATGCACCGTTCCCACGAGTTCCTGGCCAAGATCGCCATTGAAGTTTGTGACGGTGTTTTCATCCACTCCCTGATCGGTAACCTGAAGCCCGGCGATATCCCGGCTGAAGTCCGCATCAAATGCATCGACACCCTGATCGATCATTACTTTGTCAAGGAAAATATCGTCCAGGGCGGATATCCTTTGGACATGCGTTATGCCGGTCCCCGCGAAGGGCTGTTGCACGCTACTTTCCGTCAGAACTACGGTGTCAACCGCATGATCATCGGTCGTGACCACGCCGGCGTGGGCGACTTCTATGGTCTGTTCGAAGCCCAGGAAATCTTTGACAAGATCCCCTATGTCAAAGAAGCCTGCCCCGCTCCGGGCAAGGCCCTTCTGTGTGAGCCCCTGAAGATCGACTGGACCTTCTATTGCTTCAGGTGTGACGGCATGGCCTCCATGAGAACCTGCCCCCACACTAAGGAAGACCGTGTCATCCTCTCCGGTACCAAGCTGCGCAAGGCCCTTTCTGAAGGAGCGGCAGTGCCCGATCACTTTGGTCGTGATGAAGTCTTGGTCCTCCTGCGCGATTACTACGAGAACCTGACCGAAAAGGTCGAGGTCAAGATGCAGAAGGCCGCTTCCGCCGCAGACATGAAATAGTCCTATTTGTTGCATCGCTGTACAAACGGGGAGAGATCGTGAGGTCTCTCCCCTTATCATCGTCATGTTCTTGTCAGAGTACAACCATGTGGCGTGCGGTGAAAAAAGGGGTGTCCGGGCGGGCGATGAGCCCGGAAAACACCTTGCGATTTTTTTCACTTTCTCCTTGACACGCTATGTGCGGCTTGATAATCCCGCTTTCAAACATAGTTGAGGGTATTGGAAGGGAAGGCCGAAATTTTCGAGTCTGTCTCAAACACTCACCCAAGGCTTGCTAAGCGGCAACGTGGTTATGTGTTAACAAACTCTTTAGTAGGAGGAAATTATGCCAACCTATGTAAACCCGGAAAAGTGTGACGGCTGTAAGGGCGGCGAAAAGACAGCCTGCATGTACGTCTGCCCCAATGACCTGATGATTCTTGATCCTGACGAGATGAAGGCCTACAATCAGGAACCCGAAGCATGCTGGGAATGTTATTCTTGTGTAAAGATCTGTCCTCAGGGCGCAATCACTGCTCGTCCTTATGCCGACTTCGCACCCATGGGTGGTACCTCCATCCCCATGCGCAGCGCAGAAGACATCATGTGGACCATCCAGTTCCGCAATGGTCAGGTAAAGCGTTTTAAATTCCCCATCCGCACTACTCCTGAAGGTTCCATCAAGCCTTTCGAAGGAAAGCCCGAAGACGGCGATATCGAAAGCGAACTGCTCTTCACTGAGACCGAGCTCGTAACTCCTAAGGAAGTTGTGAACCAGAAAATCGAGGTCGAAGAAGCTGATCTTTCCGTGACCTACGTTTCTGCCGCACACAAGTAGTGATTGGTGGTCATTTATTCCGCGCTATCTATATATAAATTTAAGGAGGAGCAAAAATGCCTCGTATTCCTGTAAAAGAAGAGCCCAGAGGGATCGCTCTCGCTGAGCCTACTGTTGAAGAACAAGAAGCTGATATCCTGCTCGTCGGTGGTGGAATGGGTTGCTGTGGTGCTGCTTTTGAAGCCGTTCGCTGGGCTGACAAAGTTGGTGGAGACATCAAGATCATGATGCTCGACAAGGCTGCTGTCGAACGTTCCGGTGCTGTTGCACAGGGACTGTCCGCCATCAATACCTTCATGGGCAAAAATGATCCCGATGACTATGTCCGCATGGTCCGTACCGACCTCATGCACATCGTTCGCGACGACCTTATTTTCGACGTTGGCCGTCACGTTGATGACAGTGTCAAGTTGTTTGAAGAATGGGGTCTGCCCATCTGGATCCGTGATGACGACGGCAAGATTCTCAACGGTGCCAAGGCCAAAGCCAAGGGCAAATCCATCCGTAACGGTGACAATCCCGTCAACGAAGGTAAATGGCAGATCATGATCAACGGTGAATCCTACAAGTGTATCGTTGGTGAAGCAGCCAAGAACGCTTTGGGCGAAGACCGTTATTTGGAACGTATCTTCATCGTCAAACTCCTTCTCGATGCCAACGAGCCCAACAGAATCGCCGGCGCGGTCGGTTTTTCCGCTCGTGAAAACAAGGTCATCCTGTTCAAGGCCAACGCCATGCTGGTTGCATGTGGTGGCGCCGTCAACGTATACCGCCCCCGGTCCACCGGTGAAGGTCTCGGCCGTGCATGGTATCCTGTATGGAACGCCGGTTCCACCTACACCATGTGTGCACAGGTCGGCGCTGAAATGACCATGATGGAAAACCGTTTCGTGCCCTGTCGTTTCAAAGACGGTTATGGCCCGGTCGGTTGCTGGTTCCTCCTGTTCAAGGCCAAGGCAACCAACGCCTTTGGTGAGGACTACTGTGTCAAGAACGCCGCAATGATGGCTCCTTACGAGAAGCGTGGCTATGCAAAGGGTAACATCATCCCCACATGTCTGCGTAACCACATGATGCTCCGTGAAATGCGTGACGGCCGTGGCCCCATCTATATGGATACCGCTACCGCCCTGCAGACCACCTTCTCCACCATGACCGAGCCCGAGCAGAAACAGCTCGAAGCTGAAGCATGGGAAGACTTCCTGGACATGTGTGTCGGCCAGGCCAACCTGTGGGCCTGTCAGAACATCGAACCTGAAAAGAGAGGCTCCGAGCTCGCTCCTTCCGAGCCCTACCTGCTCGGTTCCCATTCCGGCTGTTGTGGTATCTGGGCTTCCGGTCCCGACGAGGACTGGGTACCTGAAGAGTACAAGGTCAAAGCCGACAACGGCAAGGTCTACAACCGTATGACCACCGTCAACGGCCTCTTCACCTGTGCTGATGGTGTTGGCGCCTCTGGACATAAATTCTCCTCCGGTTCTCACGCTGAAGGCCGTATCACCGGTAAGCAGATGGTCCGCTGGGTTCTGGATCACAAGGATTTCAAGCCTGCCCTCACCGAAAAGGTTGAAGACCTGGCCAAGGAAATCTACCAGCCCTGGTACACCTACACTGAGAACGAAGGTATTTCCACCGACAGCGTGGTTAACCCCAACTTTATCAGCCCCAAGAACTTCATGATGCGTTTGATCAAGGCTACCGACGAATATGGCGGTGGTATTGCAACAAACTACATCTGTTCCGAGAATTCTCTGAACACCGGGTTTGATCTGTTGGATATGCTGGAAGAAGACTCTGTCAAGCTGGCTGCTCGTGACCTCCACGAACTGCTCCGCTGCTGGGAAAACTACCATCGTCTGTGGACCGTCCGTCTGCACATGCAGCACATCATGTTCCGTAAGGAAACCCGTTACCCCGGCTTCTACTATCGTGCCGACTTCATGGGTCTCGATGATTCCAAGTGGAAGTGCTTCTGTAACTCCAAGTTCAATCCTGCTACCGGTGAGACCGTCATCTACAAGCGGCCTTACTACAAGGTCATCCCTGATTAATAGGGCATGTTAAATAACTGCGGGCCGTCATGGCCCGCAGTTATTTTATGTTCATGAAATGGTCTATGCCAGAGCTATGACATCAGGGTTCTAGTTTCGGCTTAGGCCATTTTGTTCGTGTTATGGATGCATAAGATTGTTCCCCTGGAGGAAGATAATGTCTACAAGCAGCATTTTAGTAATTGGTGGGGGATTCAGTGGGATTACCGCCGCACTGGAGGCTGCAGAAGTGGGTCACGAGGTGTTCCTCATTGAGAAGAGCCCTTTTCTTGGTGGCCGCGTTTCGCAGCTGAACAAATATTTCCCCAAATTGTGTCCTCCGTCCTGTGGGCTGGAAATCCAGTTCCAACGACTGAAAAAAAACCCCAACGTGAAGTGTATGACCATGGCCGAGGTGACCGCTGTTTCCGGAAATGTAGGAGACTATGAGGTCAGCGTCACCGTCACACCCAGGCATACGGCCCCCCAGTCCGTCGAGCTCAATGAACTCGCGGGCAAGCTTGCCAAGGATGTGGAGGACGATTTCAATTTCGGTCTGTGTACCCGCAAGGCGGTCTACAAGGATGTGCCCTTTGCTTTTCCTTCTCGCTATGTCGTAGACACAGAGAATCTAACCGACGCCGATAGAACGTTGCTTGCCGAAAACGAGTATATCGACATGGCGGAGCAGAAGAAAACCCTCACCCTGAATGTCGGGAGTATCGTCATCGCTACCGGGTGGAAGCCGTATGACGTGACCAAGCTGACCCGTCTCGGTGCCGGGAAGATCAAGGACTGCATAAGCAACATGCAGATGGAGCGGCTTTCCTCACCCAACGGGCCCACCAACGGGAAGATTTTGCGGCCTTCCGATCAGACCGCACCCAAGCGGATTGCATTCGTGCAGTGTGCCGGATCCCGGGATGAAAACCACCTGTCCTATTGCTCGTATATCTGCTGCATGGCCTCTCTGAAACAGGCCGAGTATGTAACCGAGCAGTATCCCGATGCCGAGGTTTGCATCTATTATATTGATCTACGGACACCGGGGCGGTACGAAAATTTTGCCAGAAAGGTCCTTGCGCACGACAATGTTCGAGCGATCAAGGGCAAGGTGGCCGAGGTCAAGGAAGATACCGGCCGGGTCTGGTTGACGGTCGAAGATGCCGTTGCCGGAAGCAAGTCGACCGAGGGCTTTGATATGGTCGTTCTGGCCACGGGTATGCAGCCCAGTGCCGCAGGCCAGTCGCTTCCCCTGGATCTTCCCCAGAACGATGAGGGATTTCTGGTCAATGATGAAGAAAGAGGCATTTTTGTCGCAGGATGCGCGGGACGTCCACTGGATGTCATGAAGTCGGCTCAGTCCGGAACAGCCGCGGCAATGAAAGCCATTCAGACGGTGAGAGGGAGGTAGTCAGATGGCCGAGAAAATCGGTGTATATTTCGATGGCGCAAGCATCGGACAGTTCCTTGATCTCGAGGCCCTGGCCGATGGCGTGCGCACTGCGTGGGGAGATCTTTGCCCTGTGGTAAAGATTGTCCCGCATTTGGTGGGTAATGAAGGCAAGGCGTTGATCCAGGCCGATATCGACGAAGGGCTCATTGATTCGGTGTGCGCCTGTGGCACATCACCCCGTGTCGATGGTGATTTTTTCAATTTTGGTCCCTCCATCCTTGTGCACCGGGTCAATCTACGTGAGCAATGTGTTCTCTCCTACGAAGACCCGGATGGAAAACCGTATGTTCCTGGCGGAGAAATCCCCGATATTCTCATGGGAGTGGCCTCCGATTACGTGAACATGGGGGTCGTCAACCTGCAAAAGGCCAATGTGCCCGAGGCCGAGGCGATAGAGATAACCAAGAAGGTTCTCGTTCTTGGCGGAGGATGGACAGGGATCACCTCTGCCCTGGATGTTGCGGCCTCCGGTTACGATGTCGTTCTGGTCGAAAAGCAGCGTGAGCTGGGTGGGTATGCCAAAAAAATGTACAAAACCATCCCCATGAGCTTTCCGTTCACGACGGCCGAAGAGACGACCATTGATGCCAAGATCGCCTCTGTCGAGGCCGACGATAAGATAACCGTGCTCACCGGAACCACACTGGAAAAACTGGCCGGTATGCCCGGACAGTATACCGCTACGCTCAAGACCGGGAAGGAAGAGCAGGAACTGGCCATTGGATCAGTCGTCACGGCAACCGGCTGGGCTCCCCAGGACAAGAAGTATCTCGAACCATTCGGATACAAGGAGTCCAAGAACATCGTCACTTCAATGGAATTCGAGGAGATGGCCAAGCAGGGTAAGGTCGTCTGTCCGGGAAGTGGCAAGACGCCGGAAAGTGTTGTCTTTCTGCTCGGTTTTGGGGACAAGCTTGAATCGTTCGAGGCCGAGGAGGAAGCAGCACGGCAGGCCCGCTTGGAGGCCGAAGCCGCTGGCGAGGAGGAAGAAGTAGGTCCTGGTGGACGTAATTTCATCAACAACGAGACCTGCAAACACCTGCCTTTTTCCTCAGAGATCACCTCGCTAACCGCGCTCAAGCAGGCAAATTATGTCCGGGAGTTTGCCCCGAACGCCGTGTCCTATGTGCTCTATGAAAACATGATGGTCCCGGGGATCAACGAACTCTATTACAAGGCCGCCCAGAACGATCCGGGAGTCATGCTGGCCAAGGGTACCATTACCAGTGTGACCGACGCCGGTGACGGTTCAATCATTGTTCTGGTCAAGGATACCATCCTGGGTGATAGGATCGAGATCAGAGCCGATATGGTTGTCCTGCCCACGGCCATGGTCCCCACAACCGCCCTGGATCCGGTTATCAAGCTGCAGTACCGGCAGGGGCAGGCATTCCCCGATCTGGACCTCTTTGAGGGGTACTCCGATTCCAACTATATCTGTTTCCCCTACGAGACCCGGCGGACCGGTATTTACACCGCCGGCTGTGTACGCCAGCCCATGACCATGTCCACCGCCGAGGTCGATGCCTCTGGTGCCGCCCTCAAGGCCGTCCAATGTCTCGAGTCGGCCAACCGTGGCATGGCCGTACATCCGCGTTCGGGTGACATGAGCTATCCCAAGTTCAATATGCTCCGGTGTACGCAGTGTAAGCGGTGCACGGAAGAATGTCCCTTTGGGGCGCTTGATGAAGACGAAAAGGGCAATCCCATGCCCAATGTTGCCAGGTGTCGGCGTTGCGGAACCTGTATGGGTGCCTGTCCGGAACGTGTCATCTCCTTTGATGACTACAACATCGACCAGATCGGTTCCATGATCAAACAGATCAAGGTGCCTGACAAAATTGAAGAGGGCGGTCCCAGGTTCATTGTTCTGGCCTGTGAGAATGACGCATATCCCGCTCTTGATATGGCAGCTATGCGTGGTAGTAAGTGGAGTCCTTATATTCGAGTCATTCCGGTACGCTGTCTTGGTTCCGTGAATACGATCTGGATTGCCGATGCTATGTCCAAAGGAAACGATGGTTGCCTTCTGCTTGGATGTAAATACGGTGAGAACTACCAGTGTCATTTCATGAAGGGTTCTGAACTCTGTAATAAGCGTATGGATAATGTTTCCGAAACCCTGAAAAAGCTTGGCATCGAACCCGAACGGGTAGAACAGGCTCAAGTTGCCATTGATGAGTATGATAGAATACCTGAGATAATCGATGACTTCGTGGAAAGGATGCTCAAGCTTGGACCCAACCCGTTCAAGGGATACTAGGAGGAATGCTGCTATGTCCAATGCGTTAAAGGTACAGCCCGATCTGCAGTTTGTTAAAGACCTGCAGGACGTGGGCGGGGAGGACGTCAAGAAGTGCTACCAGTGCGCAACATGTAGCGTTGTCTGTCCTCTTTCTCCGGCCGACAATCCCTATCCCCGTAAGGAAATGATTTGGGCGCAATGGGGAATGAAGGATCTGCTGGTCAACGATATCGATATCTGGCTTTGTCACCAATGCGGAACATGTTCCACCCAATGCCCCCGTGGGGCAAAGCCCGGTGACATTTTGGCCGCACTCCGGAACATGACCTATAGGAACCTGGTCAAACCAGCCTCCATTGGCCGCTGGATGAGCAAGGGAATGTATCTTCCGCTATTGCTCGCTTTCCCCGCCCTGATCTTTGGGATCATCTGGTTGGTTCGTGCCGCCCAGCTGGGGACCTTCTTTCCCCTGGTTGACGGTAAGGTAGTGTATGGCGCTCTGTTCCCCGGTGACTTCACCATCGATCCTCTTTTCGGACTCACTGCCCTCTTCGTGGTCATCAGTTTTGCGGTGGGGATCAGCACCTTGGTAAAGGGGTGGAACAAGACGGTCAAAAAGACTTTTGTGGTTGGATACAAAAAGCCGACCATCACCCAGGCGATCATCGATGTGGTCAAAAACGAGATCCTCAACCATGCCAAGTGGAAGAAGTGTGGTGATGAGCCGGAAGATGAAGACAAGTTCAAGGGGCATCTGACCCTGTTCTACGGTTTTGTCTGCTGTGCCATTGTCACCGGTATTGTCGCCGCTGGGCATTGGGGGGGGAAGCTGATCCATTTTATCGCCCCTATCGGACACACGCCCATGGCCTTGTGGAATCCGGTCAAGCTGCTGGCCAACGTCGGTGCGATCCTGCTCCTGGTCGGTCTGACCCTGCTCACACGTCGCCGGATGAATTTGGATCCCAAAACCTCTAACTCGTCGTATTATGACTGGTATCTCCTCGGCGTTATCTGGGCCATCGCCCTTACCGGTATCGGTGCCGAGGTCCTTAGGCTGGCAGGAGCACCCGCTTTTTTGTGCTACTTCACCTATTATTTTCACCTGATCGCCGTGTTCATGATGATCGCCTATCTGCCCTGGTCCAAGCTTGGGCATCTGGTGTACAGGACTGCGGCATTGATCTATGCCCGGTATGTCGGTCGTTTGCCCATTGATGAAGAACTCATTGAACAAGATAACGTTTTTATTGTCTAATCATAAAGGAGGAGACCATGTCTGAAGCACGCAAGATTTTCCCCATAAATACATTTGTGGCCTGTCTCAAAGGTGAAGGCAGGGAAGCCAACAAGGAATCCCTGCTCGACCTGCTCAACTACATGGTAGGTAAGGATGTCGATGCCGAATTCGAGCCCTTTGCCATCGCACTGACCAAGGCCTGGATCTACGAGCAGCATCCCGAGCTGACCAATCTGAGCGCCTCCGGTTTGGCCGCCCTTGGAGAGAATGTCTCGGTCACTCCTCTGCCCGCCCTGGCCGCTGCCGAGGCCTCCGGCATTTTTGAACAGCTTGGGGAGTACCGGTCAACTATCGCCGCCAGGGACACAAAGATTGAAGAGCTCCAGGGCGATGTCGAGGCGAAGGACGCCAGGATTGCCGAGCTCCAGAAGCAGATCAAGGCCTACGAAGATGAGAAAAAGGGCCAGGCCGAAGAGCTCTTTATCACCTCGGAAAAACGGATCGAAGAGTACACCAAAAAACTTGAAGAACTCCTTAAAGAGGTCGACGAGGTCAAGAAGAATGGTGTTGTCGTGGCCGGCGTTGCTCCTGGTGCCGGCGGTGCCGCTCCTGCTGCAAAAGAAGTCGATGAGGACTCTTTTGATTTCGGTGGGTCCAGCTTTGATGAGGATGACTGGTAGGCCGCACGAACTGAGTACATATAACAAAAAAGGCCTGGAGAATATTCTCCAGGCCTTTTTTGCGTTGTATGGAAGAGAGAGCATTACACCCACCAGCGTTCCGGCCCCTGCTAGGCCGGAAAATCCCGATACAGAAACGGGCAGACCTCTCACGTCATACAACCGCATGGCGACGTGTTTTGATGGGGCACCCCCGCGGCATCACGGTTTCAATCGTCTTCAATGGAAGAGAGCTCGACCCATCTATCGTAGAACGATTCGAGCTCATGGGTGACGTTCTGTAACTTGTCACCAAGCGTGGCAAACTCCGAGGGGGCGGACGCACCGAGGGCTGAGGGGTTGGCGAGTCTGTTTTCGATGGATGCCTTTTCCTGCTCAAGGATGTCTATTTTCTCAGGAAGAAGGGCCAGTTCGCGTTTTTGATTGAAAGTTAATTTCGGGGGCCTTGTGGTCCGGACGGGTTTGGGTGTGGACTGTTTGGCGAGGGGGGATGGGTGGCCGCCGTCTCTTCCGGCAGTCTGGGACACCCAGTCGTCATATCCGCCGACATATTCTTGCAGGTGTCCCTGACCTTCGAAGACGATCAGGGACGTAGCCACGTTGTTCAGAAACGTCCGGTCATGACTGACAAGGAGAACCGTGCCCGTATAGTTGACCAGAAGTGATTCGAGAAGTTCCAGGGTTTCCATGTCCAGGTCGTTGGTCGGTTCGTCGAGGACAAGAACATTGGAGGGTTTCGTGAACAGTTTGGCCAGGAGCAGACGGTTGCGTTCTCCGCCCGAGAGAATAGACGCGCAGGTATTTGCCCGCTCGGGGGTGAACAGGAAGTCCTTGAGATAGCCAATGACGTGTTTGGGCCGGCCATTGATAGTCACCACATCGTTGCCCTCGGAAACGTTGTCGCGAACCGTTTTGGTCGGATCGATTCCTTGCCGTAATTGATCCGAGTAGAGGATCTCCAGGCGGGTTCCAAGATGTACGCTTCCGGACTGGGGTGGTAGGGACCCGAGAAGAAGATTCAAGAGCGTTGTCTTGCCGGATCCGTTGGGGCCAAGGATACCGATCTTGTCGCCGCGGGTGATGACGGTCGAAAAATTGGCAATCAGGGGCGACTGGTCAAAACTGAAGTCCAGGCGATCTACCTGAGCAACGAGTTTTCCGGATTTCTGGGCATCCTGAACGACCATGTCCACTGTCCCCAGCCTGGCGCGCCGGAGGGCCCGCTGGTCACGCAATTTTTTCAGTGCTCGGACCCGGCCCTCATTGCGGGTTCTTCTTGCCTTGATCCCCTGACGGATCCATTGCTCTTCCTGGGCGAGTTTCTTGTCGAACCGGTCCCATTCCTTTGTCTCGCTGTGCAGGAGTTCTTCCTTGCGGCGCAGAAAGGTCGTGTAGTCGCAGGACCAGTCGTAGAGGTGCCCCCGATCAAGCTCAACAATGCGGTTGGCCACGCGGGAAAGCATGGACCGATCATGGGTTATGAACAAAAGGGCGTGTGGATACGGGGCAAGAAATTCTTCGAGCCAGGCGATACTTTCGAGATCGAGGTGGTTGGTCGGTTCGTCGAGGAGCAACAGATCCGGTTCGCTGACCAGGGCCAGGGCAAGGAGCGCCTGGCGTTTGCGGCCGCCCGACAACGATCTGAAATCCTTTTCAGCGGGGAGTTTGAGCTTTGAAAGGATCAACCGGATCTTCTGGTCAAGGGTCCAGCCATTCCCGGCGTCGATCCGGTCCTGGAGGAACGCCAGCCGGTGCAGTGATTCATCGGGGTGGTCATGTCCTTTGATGGTTGCGGACAGGCGGGTGTACTCGGCAAGGGCCTCTCCGGTATGCTGCAGACCTCTGGCGACAACATCAAAGACGCTGCCGGTGATCCCCTGGGGAACCTCCTGGGGAAGCGATGCTATCCGGATCCCTTTTTGGCGGAAGATATCGCCACGGTCCGCAGTGGCCGCACCCTGGATGATCTGCATCAGTGTGGATTTACCAACGCCGTTGCGGCCTAGTAAACCAATCCGGTCGCCTGGGTGGATGATGAAATCGATCGCATCTAAAAGAGCGGGGCCGGAGAACGAGAGCGAGACGGATTTAAGACTGACGAGTGTCATGATGATGGCCTAGAGAGATAATGGAAACGGCGTGGCGCGGTAGGGGGCGGCTGTCGCATTGGTAGATGATCGCTGCATCACCCGGAGCACCCCGAGATCTGGCGTGGAGCGATCATGTTGGCGGGAGAGAGGATTTCGTCAAGCTCTTTCTGAGTGAGATATCCTTTTTCAATGACAACCGCATAGACGGTTTTACCGGTAGCCATGGCCTCATGGGCGATTTCCGATGATTTTTCGTACCCGATGTATGGATTGAGGGCTGTGACAACGCCAATACTCTTTTCCACCATAAAACGACAGACGTCCGGATTGGCGGTGATCCCGCGTATGCATTTGTCGGCAAGGGTCATGCACCCACGACGGAGCATGTCCAAGGCATTGAAGAGGTTGAATGCCACCACCGGCTCCATGACGTTGAGTTCGAGTTGTCCCGCCTCGCAGGCCATGCTGACGGTGACATCACTACCGATGACCTGGAAAGCGATCTGGTTGACCACCTCGGGGATGATCGGATTGACCTTCCCGGGCATGATCGAGGAACCGGGGGCCATTCCGGGCAGGTTGATTTCATTGAAGCCGCAGCGCGGTCCGGAGGATAGCAGGCGGAGGTCGTTGCAGATCTTGGAAAGCTTTACGGCAACCCGTTTGAGAACACCTGAGAGCTGGACATAGGCACCCGTATCCTGGGTGGCTTCGACGAGGTTGGGAGCGACGATCAGGGGAAGGCCGGTCATTTGGGTCAACCGGTCGACGACCCGGTGGGCATACTCTGGGTGGGCATTCAGTCCGGTTCCAATAGCAGTACCACCCAGATTGATCTCCCGAACAAGAGACTGTGCCTCGCCCAGGCGTAGGATGTCTTCCCCGAGCATGGTTGCATAGGAGGAAAACTCCTGCCCCAGGGTCATGGGGACGGCGTCCTGCAGCTGGGTGCGCCCCATTTTGATGATATCGGAAAACTCTTCCGCCTTGGTACTAAAGGCGGTTTTCAGATATTTCATGGACTTCATCAGGTCCCGGATCTTGAAGATAAGGGCGATGCGTATGGCGGTGGGATAGACGTCGTTGGTCGACTGGGACATGTTTACATGGGTATTGGGATGGATGGTCCCGTAATCACCCTTGGATTTGCCCAATAGCTCGAGGCCCCGGTTGGCGACGACCTCGTTGATGTTCATGTTCGTGGATGTCCCTGCCCCACCCTGGATAGAGTCGACCACAAAATGATCCAGATGCCGCCCTGCCAGGATTTCGTCACAGGCTTGAACGATTCCCCGCATGGGCTCGTCATCAAGAAGGCCAAGCCCATTATTGGTCTGGGCCGCGGCCTTCTTGATAAAGGCGAGGGACCGGATGAGCATGGGGTAGTGGGAAATGGGTATACGGGAAATGCGGAAGTTTTGCAGGGCCCTGTATGTCTGGGAACCATAGAGGACATCGTCTGGGACATCGATGGTCCCGATACTGTCGTGTTCGTGGCGTGTCATGGCTGGGATCCTTGGGGCAGGGGGAGCGGGACGAACGTGGCGTGTGGCCGTCTTGCGCAGGTACCTTGGGTGGTGAAAAAAGATTCGCTACACGCGTAGAGATGACTATGCCCTGCCATGTGGAGGTAACCAAGAAGCAGGACACCAGAAACTATCGGCTCAACCCTGTCCGGTCATGGCCCGCATAAAGTCTCCATGGCGTTTGGCATAGGAGGGGGATTTGAAGAATGCGGAACCGGAAACCAGGATGTCGGCACCAAGGCCTATGAGCTCCCCGGCATTGTCGGGGCTCACCCCGCCGTCGACCTGGATGAGTGTATCTGCCCCCTGTTCCTTGATCATGGTGGCAAGCTTATTGATTTTTGCCCGTGTGAACGGGATGAAAGATTGACCCCCGAAACCGGGGTTGACCGACATGACGAGCACCATGTCCAGCTGGGGCAAAAGCCAGGAGACGGATTCCAGCGGAGTGGCCGGATTGAGGGCGACACCGCATTGGCACCCCAGTCTGCGGATTTCGCTGACGGTCCGTTCCAGGTGCGCGGTGGATTCGGCATGCACACAGATGAGATCCGATCCGGCATCGGCGAATTCGTCAATATACCGTTCAGGACGTTCGATCATGAGATGGACGTCGAAAAAGAGTTTTGATGCGGCACGGAGTTTTTTGATCACCGGTGGGCCGAAGGTGATATTGGGAACAAAGAGACCGTCCATGACGTCCCAGTGCACCCACTTGAGTCCGGCATGCTCAAGGGCCTCGAGCTCACTGTGCAATTTGCCGAAATCCGAGGACAACAGGGACGGCGAAAGGATGGGTGTGGTACGGATCATGATGTTTTCTCGTCGTTCATGGCAAAATCAACCTTGATTTTAAAAAGCTTCTCTGCCGGAAGGTTAAGGATGGGGATGCCGGTTTTTTCAGTAATGGCGGCCAGGCTGTCGGCAACTCCGTCTTGGGATGGTCCGATCATGGTGAACCAGATGTTCCAGTCGTGATTGCGGAGGTAATTGTGGGTCACACCGGGATGGACGTTCACCTCTGCGACAAAGGTGGCCATGGTATCTTCAGGAACCCTGGCGGCGCACAGGGTTGAATGCCAGCCCAATCGTTTGGATTGGAAATTGGCACCGATGCGCCTTATGACGCCTTGATCCATGAGGGTGTTGACCCTGGCGAGCACCTCATTTTCCGCAAGGCCGACCATGTCGCCGATGTCGGCGTAGGGCCGGCCGGTGATGGGGAAATCCGATTGGATGATGCCGAGAATGGCTTTGTCGTACGCGTCCATGACCATCCTCCTACGGTTCGTTTGTGTGCATGTGCCCACGGAGAGCCCGGGGGGTGTAGGTGCACAGGGGTTCTTCCTTGAGATAATTTCCTGTCATGGTGTGGGCCCTGGCCCGGCACCCCCCGCATACCTTGTGGTACTCGCACACACCACATTTACCTTCATACTGGGACTGGTCCCTGAGGGCGAGGAATTGGGGAGATGAGGCCCAGATTTCCGGGAAACGGTTTTCCTTGATCTGGCCGCAATCAAGTTCCAGAAAACCGCAGGGCTGGACCTGGCCGGTGTGGGATATGAAGCAGAATCCGGTTCCGCCCAGGCATCCCCTGGTCATGGCATCGAGACCGAAATTGTCCATGTTCACCTTGATGCCCTCTTCTTTGGCCCGTTGGCGCATGATCCGGTAATAATGGGGCGCGCAGGTTGCCTTGAGGTGCATGGATGTGGTCTTGCGGAAGTCATAGAACCAGTTGAGCACTTCTTCGTATTCCTGGGCATTGATGATTTCATCCCTGATGGCATCGCCCCGGCCCGTGGGCACGAGGAGGAAGATGTGCCAGGCAGCGGCACCGATGTCTTCGGCCAGGTGGAACACCTGTTTGAAGAAGGGCATGTTGTGTTTGGTCACGGTGGTGTTGATCTGGAACTCGACCCCGGCCTTTTTGAGTTCCTCGATGCCCGCAAGGGAAGCATCGAAGGCTCCTGGCACCCCGCGGAAATCATCGTGGGACCCGGCGTCCGGACCATCGATGGAAATGCTGCATCGCTGGATGCCGGCCCCTTTGATCCTGGCGGCCATGTTCGCATCGATACGTGTTCCATTGGTGCCCATGACGCAGCGCAGCCCCTTGGCCCGGGCATATGGGACCAGCTCAAAGAGGTCCTTGCGCATCAGGGGTTCACCGCCGGTGAAGATGATCACCGGGTTGCCGGTTTCGGGGAAGGTGTCGATGAGTGCCTTGGCCTCGTCGGTGCTCAGTTCGCCGGGATAGGGGTCCTCGTGCGCTTCGGCACGGCAATGCTGGCAGGCAAGGTTGCAGGAACGGGTGATTTCCCAGGCGATGAGACGCAAGGGAGGAGTCTGTCCGTCATTTGGTGTGTGGTGTGATGGATGCATGGATTCTGATCGTGGTAAAGGTGGATGGATCGATCCCTGTGTGTTGTACGGAGACCGTCCACGGACGCGGGAATGATCCTGCTACGCGAGCCAGGTGAGCACGTCCTCGGTATAGTAGGTCAGAATCAGATCGGCTCCGGCCCGTTTGATGGACGTGAGGGACTCCATGACGATTTTCTGTTCGTCGATCCATCCGAGCTGGGCACCGGCCTTGATCATGCTGTATTCCCCGCTGACCTGATACGCGGCCGTGGGCACGTCGAATCCGTCCCTGATCCGTCGCAGAACATCCAGATAGGGCAGGGCCGGCTTGACCATGATGATGTCTGCCCCCTCATCGATGTCCGCCTGGGCCTCGCACATGGCCTGGCGCAGGTTGGCCGGGTCCATCTGATAGGATTTGCGGTCCCCGAAGGCCGGGGCTGATTCCGCGGCATCCCGGAACGGGCCGTAAAAGGAGGATGCGGATTTCACGGCATAGGACATAATGGGCAGTTCCTTGAAATCTGCCTCGTCCAGGGCGCAACGGATGGACTGGATACGGCCGTCCATCATGTCCGAGGGAGCCACCATATCGGCCCCTGCCCGTGCATGGGAAAGGGCTGTTTTGGCAAGATATTCCAGAGTGATGTCATTCTGGACGTATGTATTGTCCAGAATGCCGCAGTGCCCATGTGAGGTGAATTCGCACATGCATACATCGGTGATGACCACGAGTTCGGGAAAACGCGCTTTGAGTCTGCGAACCGCTTCCTGGACGATGCCGGTGTCCGCATAGGCCTGGGTTCCCATGGGGTCCTTGTCCTTGGGAATACCGAAAAGGATCAGGGCCCTGAGACCGGTGTCCACGGCCTGGGCAACCCGTTCTTCCAGTTTGGGGAGAGAATATTGGTTCTGTCCCGGCATGGAAGCGATGGGGTGGGAAAGGGAAGGATCATCGGTTTCAACGACGAAATAGGGCTGAACAAGGTCCTGGGGCCGTAATTCGGTTTCCCGGATCAGATCTCGCAGGGCCGGTGTCCGGCGGAGGCGACGTCCTCTGTAGAAAGAAGGGTGCATGACGTATGTCCTTAAAGGATGTGGGTGGACAAAAAGCTTACAGGCCGATCTCTTCATCCGTGAGATAGCATGCCGGATCAGGGGCCCAGACATCGCCGTAATAGGCCTCGGCCCGGGCCCGGAAATTGCCGCCGCAGATGGGAAGGTATTTGCACTTGCTGCATCGGCCGGTGACGTGCTGCTTCTTGTCCTTGAGTGAGTGCAGGAGCTCGATGTTCGGATCGGTCCATATTTCGGAGAAGGAACGTTCCAGAACGTTGCCAAAGGTGTGGTTGCGCCAGAACTGATCGGCGTGGACCCGGCCGTCCCAGGAGATACAGCCGATACCGCGACCGGAATTGTTGCCTTCGTTGAATTGCAGGAGTTCCAGGACTTCCTTGGCCCGTTCCGGGTTTTCCTTGAGCAGGCGCAGATAAACAAGGGGACCGTCAGCGTGGTTGTCCACGGTCAGGACTTCCTTGGGGTGACCGGCCTCGAACAATTCCTTGGTCAGATCCATGATCTGGTGGACGGTCGCCCTGGTCTGCTCGTGGTTCTGGTCTTCCTTGATCATTGCCGAGCCGCGGCCGGAATAGACCAGGTGGTATAGGCAGAGGCGGGGAACCTCCATGTCCTTCAAGACCTGGAACACCTTGGGGACTTCCTGGGCGTTCTTGCCGAAGATGGTGAAACGAAGGCCCACCTTGAGCCCTTCGGCCTGACAGTTCTCGACCCCCTGCAGGGCCTTTTTGTACGCACCGGGCACGCCGCGGAATTTGTCGTGGACCTCTTCGCCACCGTCCAGAGAGATGCCCACATAGGAGAGTCCGACGTCCTTGAGTACCTTGGCCATCCGTTTGGTGATCAGGGTTCCGTTGGTGGAGATGACGGCCCGCATCCCCTTGGAAACCGCATAGCTGGCAAGTTCGGGCAGGTCCTTGCGTATGGTTGGTTCCCCACCGGAAAAGAGCATGACCGGAGAACCGAACTGGGCCAGGTCGTCGATCATCACCTTGGCCTGATCCGTATTGATGGGATCCTCGCCGTTGGGGTCGATGGCCTGGGCATAGCAATGCTCACACTTGAGGTTGCACCGCTGGGTCATGTTCCAGACCACGACAGGTTTTTTGTCCTTGGAGAATTGGAGCAGGTTCGATGGGAGCTGCTTGGAATCCCGGCCGTAACGCAATGCGTCGGAGGGTTCGATGTTTTCGCAATACAGTTTAGAAATACCGATCATGGGTGCCTCATGGTTGGAATCAAAATGGAGGATATCCTTTGGGGATGACAGGATCGCAATGCCGTGCACAAATTGTATCGGCCCATTTTGGGATGAAGGATGGAGCTATACCGGTCCGTTTGTGATGCACGGTCCCATAATATGGAGAGCGATAAAATGAAACCCCTTGGGTATATAAGTAAAAAAATAATTTTTTTAGTATGATAGGGCTATTGGAGCCGATCGGTGGGCGGTGGAACCGCGCCCATGGCTTCCAGGAGTTGTTTTTTTGAGAAGATGAGGTTCTTTTTAAGTTCCATCCGCTTTGCAGGGGACAATTTTTTGAATGTTCTTTTTTTCAATAATTCTTGGAGTTGTTCGATTTCCTGCTCCAGCCGTGAGAGTTTGGTCTCCAGCTCGTGGTCGCCGGGTCGGATTTTTTCCACCAAATGGGCGAGCTCAAGGATTTCCTGGGTCAAAAGGGCAAACGTCGCCGGAGCGATCTCGCGTTTTTTGGCCCGGTCGGCTAGAAACTGTGTCCATTTATTGCGGAGAAAAGCGATCATCTGTCCCTCGATAGTACAACCAGAACAGGGGCCGGGAGCACCTACCTGAGTCCTTCGGGGCCCACGGGGCTGAAAACCACCAGGGCAAGAACGAGAACTGTCATGATTATTACCGGAAGCAGCATGGCCAGAATGATCCGAGATGTAGTTGTTCTATGGATATACTTGTACCCGAAAAAGGTCGTGACCATGGTCCATAGCGCCCCGACCAATGGACCGACCAGGGGAAAAATGGCCAAAACCATGGGGGCGCTTCCATAGGTCACCGCCCTGAAGGTTCCCGCGAATCCCTGATTGGCGGCTTTGAACACCCGGAGACATATATGGTTCATCCCCACAATGACAAAGAGCATGGAGGTCAGCACGACAGGATAGAGGACCAGAATGAAGGCCGAGCCCATGCCCATCATTCCAAGCCCAAGGGCCGCCCCCCCGTTGCTACCGCCCATCATGGGGATCATACCGGTCATTTGCCAGAAAAACTGCGCCAGTGCCTGGATTTCTGCAATAAGAAGATAAAAGACAAGAGGTTTTCCGATTCCCGGCTCAAAGACCATGTCGCTAAAAAAACGGACCGGATGGAGCATTACTTGTTTGATGGTTCCAAACAATCCGGGGAAGAATCCGGAGCGGTCGAGGTGCTCCCAGGGGACCGCTGTTCCCTCTGATGGGGGGGGGGCGGAGTGGTCTGTACCGTCCCCCCCCCGCCCCGCTTCCCGGGAACCCGGTGGGGGCGAATGCATAGCTGAAAGGGAGTCCCAAATATCATTGCTTGGCCCTGCAGTCTCCTCGGGTTCTTCAGGGGAGAGGGGCGTATTCGGTTGTTCCTCCCCGTCCTCCAATAGTGTCGGTTGTACCGATAATTGTCTGAACCGGAAACGATGGCCACATTTAGGACACGTGGCTATCTTGGTGCGTGGAGGGATTTTTTCGTCTGGAATTTCTCGAGAAAAGGAACATTCCGGACAAACGATATTCATAATAACCTAACCTCGTTTCGTCTGGGGTCATTTGGCGTCAGGGTGACACGGGATGCGGGCCACCGACAGTGTAGCGGTTTTGGATGCAAGGCCATGGCATGTCCGCGGAGACACGTTCATCGGCCGGAAAGACGGAGCTTGGGCGTACCAATGCGTCCAGCCGGACCTATACACGGTTATTCCATGGTACTGCAAGCAACTTGCAGACAACCATAATCATAGAGGGGAGGAATGGAAAGAGATAATTCTATGCGGCCCATCCTAAAAAAATCCGCGTGTACGTGTCGAGGGATCCTTATCCTATCCCGGTGTCCAGATAACCGAAACGGGGAAAGGGGTCGGGACCCCCTGAATATTTTTGGGATGCATGTGGGGAGGAAAGGCTACACGAGAGACGGAAGCGGATCTGGACACAGAGGGGCTCCGGAGCCGCTTCCGTCAGAGAATCATGGAACCATGGCCTGGTTCATGGGGGCGGGCTGTCCACCCGTGTAGGTGGGGAGGATTTCCGCAAAAGCGGACCGGAATTCAGAGAGGATGTGGATAACCTCGTCAATGATCACGGTGTCGAGCTTGACGTTGGCCAAGAGTAAGCGGGAATTGCAGTAGAAATACATCTTGTGGAGGTTCTGGGCCAGATCTCCCCCCTGTTTGGCATTCAGAGAACCATCGAGCTCGGCGATGATATCCAGGGTTTTGGAGATCAATATGCCTTTTTGGGCCATATCCTTCTCCTCGATCTTGACCTTGGCCCGGTTCAGGAATTTGATGGCCGCATCGTAGAGCATGATGACCAGCTCTTCCTGTGAAGTGGTGGTGACCTGTGTCTTGAGATACGCCTTTGCGGCATTGTACTGCATGTATCACTCCTTAGTCGGAAGATGAGCCGAGTTGTTTGATCTGGGAAGCGAGCATATCCTGGATATTGCTATAGTAGCCAAGTGTTGATTCGAGCCGGGCGAATCGGTTGCGCAATTCACGTTCGTAGTCTTGGAGACGCTCCTGCTCGTCGGCCATTTTGTCCTCAAGGTTCCCAACGGTTTCCTGGTAGCTGTCCTCGAGGATGGACAATGTGCCCGTGGAAGAATTGGTGATCTGGTCGAGCAGGCCGGATAATTGCGAAGTTTTACCTTCTTTGAGGCGGAGGGTCCCTCCATGGGTCCCTTCGGCAAGGTCGTTGACCGTGATGGCCAGTCCCTTGGACGGACCGCTCATCGAGGTCAGGGTATTCCCGGATTTGCCCGAGTCGCCCCCTGCATAGTCGTAGAGAGTGCCGTCGATGGTTGCAGAAGTGACCTCTCCGCTTGCATTGACTGTGTATGAGATATCGTATGCTCCTGCCTGGGTCGTTCCGGAAAGGGCAGACTGGTAACTGAAATCCGCAGTGTCCACCGCTGGTTCGAGGTCCGCACTGAAAATCTCCATAACCGCCTGGGGGTCCTCCTCCAGGGCCGCGTCAAGGGATGCCGTATCCAAGACAAAAAGGCCGAAGGTTTCAGACCCCTCGGTGGTGTCCGTGGTCAATCCGATGGCCAGGGCGTCGCTCCCGGAGACCTGGTTCCCGATCAGGCTGCTGATACGGTCAGCATCGGGATCAAAGCCGATCCCCCTTGAAGCCAGCACATTCTTGAGGTTGCTCTCCATGGATTCGAGGGTGTAGCTGCCGGTCAAAAGAGAGGCGGAGTTGTCGGCGGTATCGACCTGGGTCAGGGAACGTATTTTGGTCAGGACCTCGTTGGTCTTATCGACAAAGGTGGTGATTTTTTCCTTGATGGCCGAGGTGTCCGTGCTCGTTGACACGGTGATTGTTTCCCCCGGGTCGGTCGTCTGTTTCAGATTCAGCGTCATTCCGGTGATCACGTCATCGATGGAATTGGAACTCCGTTCGATATACGAGTCGGCTGTGGCCGGCCAGCCGTCGACCTTGATCCGGGAATTCTGGGCCGATTGGGTCGTCCCGAATCCGGTGCCCAAGGACGTGGGAGTGGTGTCGATGGCTACGTCATAGTCTTGTCCCTGGTCCATGCCCCGGATCTGGAGGTGGTAGCCATCGGTTGTCCCGTCGTTGATGATGGCCGCCTTTACCCCCGGGTTGTCGGGATCATCATTGATCATTTTGACCAACGAATCCAGTGAGTTCCCAGAAGAGACCGTGTGGGAGATAGTCTCGCCATTATATGTGTAGGAAAATGTCTCGTCTGAACCGGTGTCATTGATGCTGGCGCTGTCGGAGGAAAATCCGTCGGTGCTCATGAGAATGTGGTTTTGGGCCAGCTGGTTGATCTCTATGGCATGGGAACCCGATTCCGCATCGACCCCGGGCGTTGCCGTAAGGGAGGTCTCGTCGGAGGATGTCGATGTCTTGACCATGAATTCCGAAGGGGTATCCATGCCGGAAAGGGTGGATTTCAGGGATAGGGCTAGGGTATTGAGTTCCTGGACCGCCGAAATTTTGGTCTCCCATGCCTGATAGTCGTCGACCATCGTGTTCAGGGAATGGGTCTCCACCTCCATGAGCTGAGTGACCATGGAGTCGAAGTCCGTTCCAGAACCAAGTCCTGTAAAATGGATCGATCCTGAAGAGTAGGATGAACCGATCAGATTTGAATAATCGTCTGCCATGACGCATTCCTTGGATCAATAGTTGCCAAAAAAATGTCAGTGCCCCTTTTTTCGGTGGTGGCCGGCTGCTGGAAACTTTGGAAACCGTGCGTTCGGTGACGGCCCGTTGCCCTGCACAAGAACCACGTGGGGTTGTCGGGGCCGACCCGTGTAGCATGCCCGCTACTTTTTTCATTCTGTCTAGCCCGGATCAACCAGCAAATCAATGACGGTAACACATGGTCAATTCGTTTGAAGCAAGATCCAGACCGTTTGGATAAAAAAAGGAGGCCTGGCCGTGCGGGCCCGGCCTCCTATGGCTGGTTGGTGTGGTTTGGCTAACCCTGGATGAGCTGCAGGGCCATCCTGGGCAGGGAGTTGGCCTGGGAGAGCATAGCCACTGCCGACTGGGTCTTGATCTGTTGTCGGGTGAACTCGGTCATCTCCGTGGCCACATCGACGTCCGATACGCGGGATTCAGCGGCCTGGACGTTTTCAGACTGGATCTCGAGGTTGGAGACGGTTGAGCTGAGCCGGTTCTGCAGGGCACCGAGGTTGGCCCTGATGGTATCCTTGGAAATGATGGCTTCATCCAGTGCGGCCAGAGCATTTTCAGCCAAGGACTGGGTGGAGATAGACTTCCCTGCGTCGGTTCCGGCGTTCAGCCCGACGCCAAGGGCGGATGCCGTGGATTCCTTGATCTGGACATTGTAATAGTCTTCCTTGGAGTCATTTCCTGTGCCGAAGTGGACCCGTAAGGCTCCCTCAGCGTCCATCGCGCTCCCTGTGTGGGAATCGTCGGAGAGATTACCGTTGAGCAGATAGATCCCGTTGAAGTCGGTGGCGTTGGCGATACGAGTGATTTCCGAGGCCATGGACTGGTATTCTGAATCGATGATGGCACGTTGGTCGGATGTATAGGTACCGGTCGAGGCCTGTTCGGCGAGCTCCTTCATGCGGATGAGCTTTTCATCGATAACCCCGAGGGCTCCGTCGGCCGTCTGGATCATCGAGATGGCATCGTTGGCATTCCGGACACCCTGGTTCAGGGTAGAAATGTCCGAACGCATGAGTTCTCGAATGGCCAGCCCTGCGGCGTCATCGGCAGCGGAATTGATGCGCAGACCTGAGGACAAGCGGTTGGTCGAGGTGCCCAGGGCGTTGTATGCATTACCCAGGTTTCTCATCGCCGTGTCCGCCATGCTGTTGTGATTGATGTAAAGGGCCATAATTTCCTCCTTGAATGGTTGGCGGCATCCTTGCCTTGATATCTTTGGTTGTACTTACTCTATCGACCGATCAAGGGGGAACTTTAGGAATCGGGGAATAAAAAATCGAAAATGCTGTATAACAAAATCTGGATAGTTATGCTGCTCTGGTGGGATGCGGGGAAGTACGCATCCCGTGATCGACTGGTTTGTATGACATCCAGGGAACAGCAACGTTTGGAGAAATTTTCAGCGTGGGATGGACAATGGAAAAAATGGGGGCAGGACCAATCGTTCTAGCTTGGAATGCGCTTGAGGGCTTCATCCAGGGAGATGCCCCGTTTGCGTGCGATGGTGGCCAGGTTGTCCTCGGCATCCGAGGCCCGGAGGTACTTGGCGGCGATGGGAACATTGGTGTAGGTTCCCTTGAGTGCGGCACCAAGGAGTGCTTCGGGGGATGGTGCACAGCGATGGGTGACGAGGGTGAATGTGTTTGGCAGGTTGGGACGGAAAAAGGCAATGTTTTTGGCCAGGCCACTGCCGCAAACCAGGACATGCCGACCGCGGGAGGCAAGGAATCCGGCGGCCACGTCATGGTGGCAAACCCGAGCTGGGCCGAGGGGTTGGCCCCCGGGCATGGCGAATCCCTGCATGTATACCTGGTTCTTGCGGGCGTACGTCAGGACCCACCCCTCGCCGTTCCAATGGGCCATGATGTCTCCGGCCAGGATGGGCAGGTAGTCCAGGCCGCACAATGGAATACGGCCGGCCCTGGAGAGTCCTGCGGCCGTTGCCAAGACGACGCGGATACCGGTGAAACTGCCGGGACCCCGGGTGCAGGCAATTCCTCCTGTCTCCCGAACACTCAGCCCCAGCCGGCTCAATCCCTCGTCGAGCAGGGGAAGAAGATATTTCATGGTCCGCCCCGGCCCTTTGATCCCCGTATTGAACAGAATGCCCGATCCGTTACCAATGACAATCTGGAGCAGTTCCTCGGTGCCGTTTATGACCACAATGGGTTGGGTATCCATGATCAATTGAATTGACGCCATATATCGTTGAAGATGGCCAGTCCCATGAGGGCGAGGAGAAAGGCCAGGCCGAGGCGCATGGTTATTTGTTGCAACCGTTCGTCCAAAGGCCGTCTGCGTACCATTTCTATGAGACAAAAAAGGATATGCCCGCCGTCAAGGACCGGGATGGGCAAGAGATTCAATAATCCCAAGTTGATGCTGATAAGAGCCGTAATGGCCAGAAGATTGACCAGTCCTTCATGGGCCTGCTGGCCGACCATCTGGGCAATCATGATCGGCCCACCGATATTGTCCAGGGGGACAACCCGTTCGACCAGTTTGACCAGCCCCTGGAAGGTGAGCTTCGAGAGTGCCCAGGTCTGGGCCATCCCTTCCCATCCGGCCTCGAGCGGGGAAAGCTTGATCGTCGTTGTTTCTCCGGCAGCGGTGATGCCTACCATGGGAACCATCTTGGTCTCCCCAAAGATATTTTTCCGCTCCTGGAGATGGGGAGTGACCTGTACGGTAACCAAGGATGTTTGTCTGTCTATGGCCAGAGCGAGCGCGTTTCCCCTGCTCGCCTGGATGGCCCTGGAGAGATCCTGCCAATAGGTGATTGGCCGGCCATCCACGGCGGTGATCTGGTCCCCGGGCTCGATCCCGGCTGCTTGGGCCGGGCTGTCCGGCAGGATATCGCCGATTGTCGGGAGCAGCTGGGTTTGTCCCTGGGCAAAAAAGATGCCCCAGTATATCAGCCAGGCCAGGATGAAATTGAAGACCGGACCGGCTGCCACGACGAGCATGCGCTGCCATGGGGGACGGAGTGCAAAGCTCTGGCCGGGCAAAAACCCTTCAGGGAGTTCGTCGTCGACATTTTCTCCCACGAGCTGGACGTATCCACCCAGAGGAAGGGCCGAAAGGCGGTACTCTGTCTCTCCCCAGGTTTTTTTCCATATCCGGGGACCAAATCCCAGAGAAAAGGCCTTGACCCCGATGTTCATGCTCCGGGCTACCAGGAAATGGCCGAGCTCATGGAAGAATATCAGGGCTCCAAGGACGAGAATAATGGCAAGGGTGCTAAGTATCATGGTGGTGTTTCCGGTTGTAGGTGGATAAAGGGAGTCAACCAGGAGAACCGGGAAGGGAGTCGATGGCTGTGTCCGCAAAAGCCCTGGTCGCGGTGTCCAGTTCGAGGATCGCCTCCATGGAGTCGATGGTCCGGGAAACGTGGTGGTCGAGGCATTGCTCCACCAGGGCCGGGATACCCTGGAAGGGAATCTTGCGGTCCAGAAAGGCCTGCACCGCCACTTCATTGGCAGCGTTGAGAACTGTGGGATAACTCGGGCCCGCAGTCAGCGACTGGAAGGCGAGATCCAGACAGGGGAACAGGTCGCGACGGGGTTTTTCAAAATCAAGGCTGCCCAGGGTGGCGAAATCCAGGGGCTTGAGATCGTGCTCGACCCGTTCAGGATAGGTCAGACAATGGCCAATGGGGATTTTCATGTCCGGGACTCCCAGGTGGGCCAGAATGGAACCGTCCCGGTACTCGACCATGGAGTGGATGATGCTTTGGGGATGGACGACTACCTCGATGGTTCCAAGCCCGGTCCCGAAGAGGTGAAAAGCCTCGATGACCTCGAGTCCCTTGTTCATGAGGGTTGCCGAATCGATGCTGATCTTGGCTCCCATAGACCAGTTGGGGTGGGCCAGGGCCTGCTCCGGGGTGACGGACCGCAAAAAATCTGACGATCTGGTCCGGAACGGTCCGCCCGAGGCCGTGAGCAGGATACGGCGCAACTGCTCGGGCTTGTGCCCACTCAGGGCCTGAAAGATAGCGTTGTGTTCCGAATCCACCGGAAGGATGACGCTGCCGCTCTCCCGGCAGGCCTTTCTGATGAGATGGCCGCCAAGGACGAGGGCCTCCTTGTTTGCCAGGCAAAGCATTTTGCCGGCCCTGGCCGCGGCCAGAGTTGCGGCCAGACCCGCTGCTCCCACCTGCGCGGAGAGTATCAGGTCGGCTTCCGGATCCTGGGCCATGGCCATGTATCCCTTCTGGCCCACAAGAATCTCTGGGGAATAATCCGGAGGTAGCAGCGGGGTGAGCTTGTGGGCAATTTCTTCGGTGAGAACCCCGAGTGCCGGCGGCCTGAACATGGCGGCCTGCTCGGCCAGAAGAGGAGCGTTTCTGGCCCCTGCAAGGCCTGTGACCTGAAACCGTTCGGGATATTTGGCAACGATTGCCATGGCGTTGGTCCCGATGGATCCGGTGCTTCCGAGAATGGTCAGTTTGCGAGGTCCTGTCGTGGGGTGTCCTTGCAGTGACAGCGAAGAGATATAGGTCATGGAATGACTCGGCTGTGTAGGCCTTTTGGAAAAAGGCGGGAAGGGAGTGGGTTTTGGGAAGGGATCAGAAAAACACGGTCACTTCTCGGGCAAGGGAGTAGATGGGCAGAACGAACAACAGGCTGTCGATGCGGTCCATGATCCCGCCGTGTCCGGGCAAAATATGACCGGAATCCTTGACGCCGGACCACCGTTTGAGGGCGGATTCGAAAAAATCTCCGAGTTGGGCCGAGATGTTCAGAAGACTGCCCAGAAGAATGAAGGTCCACCAGGACGCAACACCCCAAAAAAGGCCTATAAGCAGGGAGCAGAGCATGGTCAATCCCATACCCCCCAGGCTCCCGGCCCATGTTTTCTTGGGGCTTATGCCCGGCCATATTTTCGTGTTGCCCCACCAGCGTCCCGCGTAGAACCCACCGGTGTCCGTGGCAAAGGCACTTGCCAGAACGAGCATGATTTCCGTGGGGGTAAGAAAACGGAAAAGCTGGAGCATGACCGGCAGGTAAGCGACCCCGGCCAGCAGGATTGCCAGGTCGGCAAAGGATGCCCGGGATGGGTCCCGGCTGTAGGAAAAAAGAAATACGGTTGCCAGGACAAGAAGGCTCACCGGCATGACCAGGGGGGCGAAGTGGATCAGGGCGGGGCTGAAAACAACGCCCGCGATCCCACCGAGAAAAATTCCCAGAGCGAGGGACGCGTTTTTTTGGCTGCCCTGCCAAAACATGGAGCAGTATTCATGGAGTCCCAGTCCTGAGACCACGAAAAGTCCGGCTGCCAGGATTGTGTCGTTTTGGAAGATGATCCAGACGATGAGCGGAACGAGAACGAGGGCCGTTGCGATACGCTGCTGGTGGGAGGTGAGGGTCATGTTCCGGATTCTCCTTCACCGGTCGTTCCGAAACGACGATTGCGGTTGGCAAAATTTTGTAGAGCACGGTGGAAATGCTCGTGGCTGAAATCGGGCCAGAGCGTGTCCGTGAAATAGAGTTCGCTATAGGCGGACTGGAAGAGCAGATAGTTGCTCAGACGGTGTTCCCCGCTGGTTCTGATGATCAGGTCGGGGTCGGGCTGTCCGGCCGTATAGAGATGGTCCTTGAACGTGGCCTCGGTGATCCTGTCTGCCGGAATCCCGGAAGCGACCAGGGAGCGCGTCGCATGCAGGATCTCCTCCCTGCCCGAATAGTTCAGGGCGAGGTTCAACACCATGTCCGTACAGCCCTTTGTCCGCTGACAGGTCTTTTTGACGATCTGCCGGGCAGCAAAGGGGAGGGCCTCGGTATCACCCAGAATTCTGAGGCTGATGGACTGTTCGAGAAGCCCCGGGGTGTTTTTGGTCAGATAGTCCCCAAGGAGTTCAAAGAGAAACCCGATTTCTTTTTGGGGACGTGACCAGTTTTCTTTGGAAAAGGTGTACAGGGTCAGATGACGGATGCCGACGGTTCTGGCTTCGGTGACGATATCATGCGCAGTGTTTGCGCCGGCCCTGTGACCGGCGCTTCGTTCCAGACCCTGCCGTTTTGCCCACCGACCGTTGCCATCCATGATGATGGCCACATGCTCGGGTAAACGTGAAGTATCCAGTTTAGATCTCCATTATCTCTTTTTCCTTGGATTCCAAAAACCCAACGGCCTTTTTGACAAAATCATCGGTAATTTTCTGGATTTCGTCCTGGCCCCTGTGCATGTCGTCCTCGTTGATTTCCTTGTCGTTTTTTTGTTGCTTGAGGATATCATTCATGTCTCTTCTGACATTGCGTAGGGCAACCCGGGCATCCTCGGTGTATTTCTTTGCCATCTTGACCAGATCCTTGCGTCGTTCTTCGGTAAGGGTGGGGATGGCGATGCGTATTGTCTTGCCGTCATTGATCGGGGTCAACCCCAGATCGGATTTGAGGATGGCCTTTTCAACCCCGCTGAAGCCATTGCGGTCCCATGGCTGGATAGAAATCGTACGGCTGTCCGGGATGGAGATGGAGGCGAGTTGGTTGATGGGAGTTAACGTGCCGTAATAGTCGACCTTGATATCCTCCACTAGGGAGGAGGAGGCACGTCCAGTGCGTAGTTTCGCAAATTCCCTGTTTAGATTGTCCAATGCCTTCTGCATACGGGTTGTGCAGTCTTCATAGAGAGATTCCATACGTTATTCTCCTTGTACTCGGGTTCCAACGGTCTCGCCTAGAACGACCCGTTTGATATTTCCCTTACGAAAAAGATTGAATACCTCAATGGGCAGGCTGTTGTCCATACATAGTGATATGGCCGCCGAATCCATGACCCGGAGCTTTTTTTGGAGCACCTCAATGTAGCTCAATTCTTGGAACATAGTGGCGGAAGGATCCTTTTCGGGATCGCAGTCGTAGACGCCGTCCACCCGGGTTGCCTTGAGAATGGCGTTGGCCTTGAGTTCCAATGCACGGATGACAGCGGCCGTGTCCGTGGTGAAATAGGGGATACCCGTTCCGGCGGCACAGATGATCACCCGCCCCTTTTCCAGGTGACGGATGGCCCGACGGCGTATGTAGGGTTCGGCCACCTCACGCATGGCAATGGCCGATAGGACACGGGTGGGGACATTTTCTTTCTCCAGGGCGTCCTGGACGGCCAGAGCGTTCATGATGGTGGCCAGCATGCCCATATAATCGGCCGAAGACCTGTCCATTCCCTTGGCAGACGACGAAATCCCCCTGAAGATATTCCCGCCGCCGATGACAACGGCCATCTGGACTCCCATGGTGGCAATATCGGCTAATTCCCGGCTGATGGACCTGACAATTTCGGGATCTATGCCAAAACGTTGGTCACCGGCCAAGGCCTCGCCACTGAGCTTTAGAAGCACACGGGGATAGTGGAATGTCGTCATGTGATCTCCTTATGCAGGTATGTCGTTGTGTGGTAGTATGGAAAATATCCAGGGAGGTAGAACTGAAAAGGCACAAAAAAGGGAGCCGAAGCTCCCTTTGTTTCCGTGTGAACTTTTTTAGTCTTCTCCAAGGGCCATGCGGCAAAAACCGGTAACCGTTATCGTGTCGCCGAGTGCCTTGGCGGTTTCCTTGACCAAATCCTTGATGGCCTTGGAGTCGTCCTTGATAAAAGGCTGTTCGAGTAAGCAGACTTCCTTGTAGTATTTGTTCAACCGGCCAATGACGATTTTTTCGGCGATATGCTCGGGCTTGCCCTCTTCCTTGGCCTGATTGAGATATATTTCCTTTTCCTGGGCGATCATATCCTGGGGAAGCTCCTCAGGGGTACAGCAGGTCGGGTTGACCGCTGTGACCTGCATGGCGATATCCTTGGCCATGGCCTTGAGCTCGTCTTTGCCCTGGCTCTCGGCGGATCCGGTCTCGATGGCGACAAGAACACCGATTTTCCCATTGGCATGGACATAATGACCGATCATTCCGCTGCCTTCAAGGGAGAGTTTGCTGAACCGGCCGAGTTGGGTGTTCTCCCCGAGCACGGTGATCAGTTCATTGACACCCTCTGCAAAGGGAGCTGCCTGCTCCTCGGTCAGCTGGACGGGATCGGCCGTGGCCTCTTGTTCGGTATTGAGGGTCTGGGCGATGGTTTGCAATGTTTCCTGGAACTTCTCGTTCTTGGCCACGAAGTCGGTCTCGCATTTGAGCTCTACGAGTGTGGCAGAGGTACAATCTTCGTTGGCTGCGAATCCGATCCAGCCCTCCGAAGTGGCCCGCCCGGCCTTTTTTTGGGCCTTGGCCAGCCCCTTTTCCCGAAGAAAGGCGACAGCGGCTTCTTCGTTGCCGTCACACTGGACGAGGGCCTTTTTGCAATCCATCATCCCAACACCGGTTTTTTCACGCAATGTCTTGACCTGCTGTGCAGTGATAGCCATGGCTATTTTTCCTCCTTTGCGGCATTCTCGGCGTCTGGTGCCGATTCCTCTTGGGCGACTTTGGCCAGTTCGGCCTCGGCATCCTTGTCCATATCTGCCGCGTACTGGTCCTGGCCTTCGAGGCAGGCGTCGGCAATGGCGGATGCAAAGAGCTTGATTGCCCTGATGGCGTCATCGTTCCCGGGAATGATATGGTCGATCACGTCGGGATCGCAGTTGGAATCAACGACCGCGACAATGGGGATCCCCAGGGTGCGGCATTCCTTGACAGCGATGTCTTCTCGGTGGGGATCGATGATAAATGCGGCAGCAGGCAGCTTGTCCATTTCCTTGATGCCGCCAAGGTTCTGATTGAGCTTGTTCACTTCACGCTGCATGCGTACGATCTCTTTCTTGAGGAAGCGATTGATACTTCCGTCCTCAAACATGGCTTCTAGCTTCTTCATCCGATCAATGCTGCGTTTGATGGTCTGGAAGTTGGTCATCGTGCCGCCGAGCCAGCGGTTGGTCACGTAGTACATGCCGGCTCTTTCTGCCTCGGCCTTGACCACGTCCTGGGCCTGGCGCTTTGTTCCCACGAAGACGATCTTTTCTCCCTGGCTCACCAGGTTGGTAATGAAGTCATGGGCGGTTCTGAATAATTTCACGGTTTGCTGGAGATCCATGATATGGATTCCCTTGCGGGCGCCAAAGATATATGGGCGCATTTTGGGATTCCAGCGTTTGGTTTGGTGTCCGAAATGGACACCGGTTTCCAGCATCTGCTTCATGGTTACGTAAGCCATTTTTCCTCCTGGGTTGTTCCTCCGTCCGGATGCAAAAGGGATCACCCCCACATGGGGCACCCAGGTCCTTGCCGGACGTGCGAATTTTTGAGTCGAAGACTCCTATATGGAAACAGGGCAAATAGCAAGCCCCATATTCCGGGATTGCAGAATAGGTCTATGATTGTTTTGTGCCGATATTCAAAATGGTTGGGTGTTTTCTTTTTGGGAGATGTCGATAACCAGGGGGACGACGATCGGATCGCGCCCCAGGACTTTCTTGAAAAAACGGCGCAGGGAGGACCGTATGCGGTCCTTGAGCTTTCTGGTGTCTTTGGGTGGGATGTTCTCGTAGACATCCAGGACGATTTCCTTGGCGTCCTCAAGGACATGGGAGAGGTGTTGTTCGAAGATGAATCCTTTGGAGAGGATTTGGGGGCCAAGGACAATGCCCCGCTGGCCCGGATCAACGACCAGGACGACAATCACCAGTCCTTCACCGCCGAGGATCTGCCGCTCCTTGATCACGGTTTGTCCCACGTCCCCGACCCCCTTGCCGTCGACAAGCAGGGAGTCGGCCCTGATGGCCTCTTCGAAGCGGATGGAATCCGGGAAAAGGGTGATCGGATGGCCATCTTCCAAAAGGAGGGTCCGCTCCGGAGGGACACCGGATTTTTGCGCCAGTTGCGTGTGTTTGAGCAGATGGCGGTACTCCCCGTGGACCGGAACGAAGAATTTGGGCCGAACGGTTTTGAGCATGGTCTGCAGTTCTTCCTGGTGGGCATGGCCCGAGGCATGGATGGCCTGGACCTTTTTGTACAGGACCTCCGCGCCCAATCTGTACAGGTCGTTTATGACCTTGGTGATCGCCTTGGTATTTCCCGGGATGAATCGGGAGGACATGACGACCGTGTCTCCCTCATGGATATTGAGCTGCCGGTGTTCTCCGCGTGAGAGGCGGCTCAATGCGGAAAGGGGTTCCCCCTGAGAACCGGTAAGGATCAAAATGACTTCGGAATCCGCCAGGGTGGGGAGTTCCTCGAGTTCGCAGTAATTGTCTCTGGAAACGTTCAAGTACCCGAGATCACGGGCTATCTCAATGTTCGAGGCGATGGACTTTCCACTGATGGCCACCTTCCGGCCATAGGTTTTGGCCAGGTCGAAGATTTCCTGGATGCGTTGGATGTGACTGGAGAAAAGGGTCACCAGGATCCGTCCCGTGGCCCCCTGGATGATGTCGTTGAGAGAAGATTTGATTTCGCGCTCGGTCAGGGCATATCCCTGCCGCTCGACATTGGTGGAGTCTGAAAAGAGGAGCTTGACCCCATCCCGAGAAAACTCTTCGAAGCCTTGGAGATCCGTGGCGTGTCCATCCAGTGGGTTCCGATCGATTTTGAAGTCTCCGGTGTGGACGATTTTTCCCACCGGGGTCTCGATGCCCAGCCCGAATCCTTCGATGATCGAGTGACAGACCCGAAAAAACTGGAACGTGAAATCGCCTATCCGGACCTGCTGCCTTCCCTTGACAGGGCGTAAGTCCAACTGGTCGGCCAAACCGTGTTCTTCCAGCTTGCGGTGGATAAGGGCCAGGGTGAATTCGGAACTGTAGAGGGGGGCCTGTATCTGCGGCATGAGCCACGGCAATCCACCGATATGGTCTTCATGCCCATGGGTGAGGACGATGCCTTTGAGTTTGTCCTGACGCTCGACGATAAAATCCAGGCAGGGAATGACAACATCGACCCCCAGGAGATAGTCGTCTGGAAACATGAGTCCGCAGTCGATCAGGACCATGGAATCCTTGGTCTCCAGTGCCATGCAGTTCATTCCGATTTCACCGAGGCCACCGAGGGGAGTCAGGGTCAGTTGTGGTTCGCTCATTGTGATGACTCCAAAAGTTTGTTGTTCATAAGGTTCCAGATGTCCTGTTTGATCCGTTCTCTTTTTGCGAGGGTAGAGTTCCCTTGGAATTCGATGGGATGTAAGCCCCACACCCTGACGGTTCCGGGCTTGATCCGTAGTGAGTTTTTGGCCAGCACCCGTCCGGAGCCGTCGATGACCACAGGAACGATGGGCAGCTTGGACCGCAGGGCCATGACAACGGCCCCCGATTTGAACCCGCCGAGGGTGTGGTTCCGTGTTCCTTCGGGGAACACGAGGAACGAGGCGGAGGGAGATTGGCGTTTGATGGCCTGGTCCACGGCACGCATGGATTTGCGTGGATTGGTCCGGTCAATGGGAACGCACCCTAGACTTCTCATGACCCTGCCCAGGACCGGAATCCCAAACAGGGTGTGTTTGGCCAGAAAGGAGATCCTGAAGCGAGAGAGGAGAGAGAGGAGTATCGGTATGTCGACCTGACTCTGGTGGTTGGAAACAAAAATATACCGTTGTTCGGGATTGTGGTTTTCCAGGTGGACGTCAAGAGAAATCCCGCATGCGTGGAGGCAGAATCGGGCCCACGATGCCGCTATGGCATAGGGGACCTTTCCTGAACGGTCCAGGTAGGCTGCCGGAATAAGGAGAAGCCCCCCGAACACGAGATACAGGGTTATTGTCGTATAGGCGTAAATGGAACGGAGCATACATATCCTTGTCTTTGGAATACAATGGAGTAAAGCCAACACTACAATTTATCCAAAAGGGGAGCAAAGCACAAGGATAAGAACCCGGAAGGGGCCGCTCCAAGCGGCCCCTTCCAGAATGCTAATCCTGTTCCTTGCGACTTTCCTCGATCACCTTTTCTGTGACCTGGGGTGGACACTCCTGATAATGGTCGAATTCCATGGTGAATGTTCCCTGCCCCCCGGTCATGGACCGCAGGTCGGGTGCGTATTTGAGAACCTCGGCAATGGGGACGTGGGCCTGGATTTCCGTGATCCCCTTGTCCGAATCAGAACCGAGGACCTTGCCCCGTCGACCGGAAAGGTCACCGATGACGTCACCCATATATTCGTCCGGAACGAAAACGGACACATGCATAACCGGTTCGAGAAGAACGGGCTTGCATTGTTCCGCGGCCTTTTTGAATGCCAGGGAGCCTGCGACTTTGAAGGCCATTTCGGAGGAGTCCACCGCATGGTAGGATCCATCGAAGAGAGTGACCTTGAAGTCAATCAGCGGGTACCCGGCCAGGATGCCCCGTACGGAGGCCTCCTGGATTCCTTTGTCGACCGCTGGAATATATTGTTTGGGGATGACGCCACCGACAATGGCATCGACGAATTCGTACCCGGCACCTCTGGAGTTGGACTCCATTTTTATCCAGCAATCACCGAATTGTCCACGGCCACCGGATTGCTTCTTGTGGCGTCCCTGTACTTCGGCCGCGCCCTTGATCGTCTCACGGTAAGGAATCTTTGGGGTCTTGAGCAGGATGTTCGCTTTGTAGCGGCGTTTGACCTTTTCTACGGACAGCTCGATATGTAATTGTCCCATCCCGGCCAGGAGCATGTCCCCTGTTTCTTCGTTGCGAGAGAGGGAGAGAACGATATCTTCGTCGAGCAACCGCTGAACGGCCGCAAAGATTTTGTCTTCATCGCCCTTTTCCGCAGCATTCAGGGCGTAGGAGATGATGGTCGGGGGGAGTGTGGGCGTGCGCAAGAGAAATGGTGATTTTTCATCGCACAGGGTGTTCCCGGTCCCGGTATCCTTGAGTTTGGCCAGGGCGAAAAGGGCTCCCGGTCCGAGTTCTTTTTTGCAGGGTGTCTGCTTTTTTCCCTCAAGGAGAAGAAGCGGGCCGAACTTTTCCTTGCCCCCGCGGTTGGCGTTGATGACCTGCATGTCAGTGCGGGCCGTACCCGAAAGAACGCGGACAATATTCAGCTGTCCGGCAAAGGGGTCCGCTATGGTTTTGAATACGAATCCGGAGAAGGGGGCATCCGGATCGCTGGGGCGGGTTTTGTCCTCTTCCCCTTCCCATTCTGGATGTTCCAGGGGAGAGGGGAGTAGGTCCTGGATCGTTTCGAGCAACTGGGCGGCACCCCGGTTGGCAAGGGCCGATCCCGCGCATACCGGCACGATTTCACGGGCCAATGTGCCCGTGCGGAGTCCGGAAACGATCTCTTCCCAGCTCAACGATCCCTCTTCGAGGTATTTTTCCATCAGATCTTCATCGCTTTCAGCGATGTTTTCAATGGTGGTTTCACGGATGACGGCAACATCATCCCGCATCTCTTCCGGCAGATCCCCTTCCTTGAGTGTGCCGTCCTCTTGGAAGAAAAAGGCTTTTTCACGCAAGATATCCACCAATCCCCTGAACCCGGCTTCAGCGCCGATAGGCATATAGAGGAGGACAGGCTTGATACCCAAAATGCTGCTCAGCCCATCAAAAGCGCTGTCGAAATTTGCCCGTTCCCGATCAATTTTATTGATAAAGATGACCGCGGGAAGATTGGCTTTGGAGACCTCGTTCCACAATTTTTTGGTCAGGGGTTTGACGCCGTCGATGGCATCGATGACGAAGACGGCACTGTCCACGGCCAAGAGCTGGTAGGCCAGGTCCCCGATAAAATTATTATCCCCGGGAGTGTCGAGGAGGAAGTGGTCATTTTTGTTCCAGGTGTAGGAGGCAACGGCCGGCTGGATGCTGCCGCGGCGTTTGATCTCTTCTGCTTCGTAATCAAGGGTTGTGGTCCCTTCCTCGATTTTGCCAAGCCGGTTGATGCCTCCCGCATTGAGCAGGATCATTTCAGCTAACGACGTCTTGCCCGTACCACCGTGCCCTGCAACGGCGTATGTCCTTTGTTTTTTGAGTTTTTCCACCATCTGGTCTCCCTGTCCTTATGCTACGATTATGTTAGAAAAACAGAGGAGGAACCCATGCCACTCTGCCGTCGGCAAGTGGAAAAAATCCTACTTGATAAAAAATGGATTTTTGACAAGGTTCACATCCTTTGAATCGACCCGTGCTGGTTTTATAAAACGGCATGGAGGAGTTTTGACGATCAGGTACTCTAACCCTCTTATTATGCGGGATCTATAGGTAGATGCAAATACCGTTGTCAAGGCGGAAAAAAATTGGACCGGCCGCTTTTGGCCTTCCCTGTAACAAGGATTATGAAATGGAATACGAACAAATGCGCTTGGCGGAATACGAGCCCCAGCGGTTCGATATGACGTCCCCAAGTCTTTTTTGGTCCCGACCCAGTGACGAACAGCTGGTCGAGTCCCTGGATAAAGTGGGGCAAATCGTTCCGGTTCTGGCCACCGTGGTGCGCGACGCCCCCCGCCTCCTGGCCGGGCAAAGGCGGGTCATGGCCCTTGACCGGCTCGGCCGTTCCGTCACGACCCTTTGTCTTCCGGATACCGGCCCGTGGCACAAGGGGCTGGTCTTTCTCGAGAGCAATGCCGGACAAACACTGGACGATGGGCTCAGGATCAGTGCGTTGCGCTATTTTTCATCCTGTCGTGGAGAAGTGGACGGGATTGCGCCATACCTGGGAGTTGCAGCCCGCTCTAGGGCGTGGAAGTTATTGATGACGTGGCTGGAACTGCCCCCTGTGTGGGACGAGCTGCTGGAGGGGGGCCATCTTCCCACGGCACTCGCCCCCCTCCTCACCAGATTCGGACCCGATGATCTGGGTGCCCTTTATCCCTACTTCAAGGAACTGTCCTGGTCCAAGAACAATGCGGTCCATTTTGTGACCTGGATCTGGGAGACGAGCCGTGCCAGGGGGTGTGGCCCCTCAGAACTCTTGGACGTATTGGGGCTCCCGGAAATTTTTTCCAGAGATCTCTCCCCCAAGGATACCATGGCCGGGCTGCTGGGGGTGCTGTGGGAGGCCAGATACCCCCGGTTGTCCGGCTTGCAGAATCGATTCAAGAAAACCTCCCGGGGGGTTGTGGCTGGTTCCAAATGGCGTCTTGTCCAGCCGGACCAGTTTGAGACCGGTGCAGTGGAGTTTTCTGTCCGTGTGGGCTCAGGGGCCGGATTGCGCCGGCGGGTGGAAGAACTCGGCAAGATCGCCGAACACGGGATCTGGGATACTCTCGGTGACCCCGGGAGAGAGCTATGAGTGCAATGCATACGTTGCAGGACCGATCCGTGCTCCACGCCGGTGTCCCCCAGGAGGAAGCCATGTGCGACACCCGGCGACTCCCGCCCTATCTTTCGGGCATCACGAAGATCTATATCGATGCGGGGGTCGAGGATTCCGTGATAGCGAAGCGGGTCCGGGAAAAACTGGGTCAGCTGCCCGTGACCGTTGTCGCTCCGGGCCAGGGGGTGACAAGGGTGCCCAAAAGTGGCCAGGCACTCTATCTAAAGGATTACAAGGGAACGTTTTTGCGTTTTTGCCCGGGTACAAGGTATTATCGCTGCTGTGGATACCGTATCATCCATATTGGCGAGAATTGTCCGCTGAGGTGCTCGTATTGTATCCTGCAGGCCTATTTCCAGGATCCGGTCCTCAAGGTGTGGGCCAACCAGGATGATCTGTGGAAGGAACTGGATACCGCCTTTAGCCGTGACCCCCGGCAGCGGTTCCGCGTCGGAACCGGGGAATATACCGATTCGCTGGTCCTGGAGCCTCTGACAGGGTACAGCCGTGATTTGGTCGCCTTTCTAGGGAATTATGAGAATGTTTGTCTCGAACTCAAGTCCAAGGTCGTGGATCTTTCGTGGATGGATGCGGTCAAACGACCGGACCGTGTTTTGCCGGCCTGGTCCCTGAACGCTCCGTACATCGCTTCCCACGAGGAGTTGGGGGAGAGCGCTTCGTTGGAAAAACGTCTCCAGGCCGCCCGGCAATGTGTAGAAAATGGATTCAGGGTTTGTCTCCATTTCGACCCGATGATCCATTATCCTGGGTGGGAACGAGGGTACGAGGAAATCGTGGCCATGATCTTCGATTATGTCTCCCCCGAGGATATTGCCTACATGAGTATGGGGTCGTTCCGATGCATGCCCGAGCTCAAGACGGTTATCGAACGTGATTTTCCCGAGAGCAGATACATTTACGATGAGTTTATCACCGGTGTCGATGGCAAGCAGCGTCTGCTCCGGACCTTACGGGTGGAGCAATTCAACCATTTGGTCGCATTGCTCAGGAGGTATGGGATGGACAGGCAGCTCTATTTTTGTATGGAGTCCGATACCGTATGGCGGGAAGTAATGGGGTATACCGTCCAAGATCTGGGGGGGCTTTCAAGACACCTGCTCGATTGTGCCTTTGCCGGACGCGGCGGGTGAGCAGCGGGCCGAATGTGCTCGGAAAAATAGTGCCGAGCGGTACCTACTCTGGCGGGATCCGGAATCGTTATTTCCGGATCCCGCGATTTTCTCTCGATAGTGCTGGACCGGATGGGATGAGTGAGAATGCGGCCGGATTCCGCGGGTCACTGGGTGGGGAAGCGACCCGCAGTGGAATACGTTTGCTGGGCGCCGATCCCCAATTTTTTGGGGCAGGTCCGGCGCAGAAAACATTTGTCGCATCCGCTCGGGCAAGGGAGGAAGGTCAATGTGGCGTATTTATACCCCAGTCCCCCCTGGTTGTTCAACGTGATCCCGACCTTGGCCAGTGATCTCTTGAGGATCTTGTTCGGCTCCGGCAACGGGGCGCATCCTCGAGTATCCAGTTCGGGAAGGAACAAACGCAACGTACCCATGATCATCGACTGGGCCAATGCCTCACGCAAGAAGGCCTCCTCTTGTGAGTTTTTCCATAGTTCCTCCATCTCTATTTCCACGGCATGGTCGAGATGGACCAGCAAGTATCCTTTGGTTTTTCCGAAAGTGTAGGCCTTGAGCAGGGGGTGCCACCGTTCCCATACGCTGGTCATCTCCAGGATCCTTTGGGGGGTGAGCGTAGGGGTCTGGGCCAAAAACATGTATGCCTGCAGGTCGAACCGTGGGTGCACCTGATGGAGCGTGGCGGGAAGATGTTTCATGCTGTCACCTTGTTTGGGTTACGGGGTAGGGGAGGGGGCCGTGTTCCCCTTTATAGTCGTGATTGCCGGTCAGGGCTAGTGGACCATTCCGGAAAAAATTTCAACCTCGTCAGGGACGAATATTGGCCGAAATGGCGGTGTGAACCGGTAGGTGATAGCTTGCCCATGGTGCCGCACCAGAAACAGGCAGGTTTGTTGTTCGGAAGCAATGTTCTTTGTGGCCAAAAAGTCATACTTCTTGTGATTATTTTAAAAAATATAATTATTTTAGGGTGTAAAAAAGACAGTGGAGCTTGGCATATAAAATGCTTTACGGAATTCTATGCGACAGAAAACGATCAAAAAAACGGTTCAGTGCTCAGGTGTCGGTCTGCACAGTGGGAAAAAACTGCGCCTTGTCATGCGACCGAGTGGCCAGGATACAGGGGTGGTTTTCCAGTACATGGGGGAAGGGGGGAAAAGGGTTTTTCGGCCCACTCCCGACCGCGTGGTTTCTACCGGTCTTGCGACGACGATAGGGTGCGATGGCCGCTCCATCGCCACTGTCGAGCATGTTCTGGCGGCCGTTGCCGGTCTAGGGATCGACAATATCGTCATCGAGGTCCATGGGGACGAGATTCCTATTATGGACGGCAGTGCCGCGAGTTTTGTCTTTTTGCTCCGGTCGGCAGGGATCCGCAAACAGGCGGCTTCCAAGAAAGTTTTTCGATTGAAGAAAAGGGTGGACTTCGAGAAGGACGGCAAGGTCATAGAGGCCATCCCCTATGATGGTTTCAGGGTGACGTATACAATCGATTTTGACCACCCCCTGGTCGGCGTCCAGACCATGGTTTTTGAGCTGTCCCCGGAATCCTTCTTGCGCGAGATAGCCAAGGCGCGGACCTTCGGATTCATGAAGGATGTTGAGATGCTGCAAAAAAACGGTCTTGCCCTTGGTGGGTCCCTCGAGAACGCCGTGGTCCTGGATGAATACGGGGTGGTCAACCCCGATGGCCTTCGTTTTGGCAACGAGCTCGTCCGCCATAAGATCCTTGATTTCATCGGCGATATGCATCTTATCGATTATCCCCTCCATGGGGATTTCCGCGTGGCCTGTTCGGGGCATGGGCACAACAATGCCTTTCTCCGCTATCTTTCAGACAATCGGGACTATTATCTTGACGAGGCTTGTCTCGGATCTGCCGGTCACTCCCGCGCCGGTGAACCGGTCTCAGCTCCCGCATTGGAGCCCGCTCTCGCCTGAAGATCCCACACGCTTGTCCCAGGCCAAGAAATATGGCAACAAGACCTCCGCGGATCGGTGCCGGATCGCGGAGGTCTTTATTGTAATGAAGCGGAACGCTAAAAAGAATTTTCGGAAAAATTTCAAAAAAAACTTGCAATCGGAAACGAAAGTCTATAGTGACGTCTCTTCTCTGGCTGGCGTAGCTCAATTGGTAGAGCAGCTGATTTGTAATCAGCAGGTTGCGGGTTCAAGTCCCATCGCCAGCTCCAGAGTCGGAGGGGTTCCCGAGTGGTCAAAGGGAACAGACTGTAAATCTGTCGGCGGACGCCTTCGGAGGTTCAAATCCTCCCCCCTCCACCATTCACGCGAATGTTTTGTAGGAGACAGGGATCTTGTTGTTTGACTACGGAACAGGAATGAGCGGGAATAGCTCAATTGGCTAGAGCATCAGCCTTCCAAGCTGAGGGTTGCGGGTTCGAGTCCCGTTTCCCGCTCCAATCCACACGTCCTCCCGTGCCCACGTAGCTCAGCAGGTAGAGCACTTCCTTGGTAAGGAAGAGGTCACCGGTTCAAGTCCGGTCGTGGGCTCCAGTCAAACCCTCTCCCGGCAAATTCAACCCGTTGGAAAAACGCCACGTAAAATTTTTGAAAGGGGGTTCGTTATGGCTAAAGAAAAATATGTAAGAACAAAGCCGCATGTCAATATCGGAACCGTTGGTCACATCGACCATGGTAAGACTACGCTGACCGCGGCAGTAACCAAGATGGTCAGTCTGAAGAACGCTGATGGCGGAAACTTCATACCCTTCGACCAGATCGACAAGGCTCCCGAGGAGAAGGAAAGGGGTATTACCATCGCCACGGCCCATGTCGAATACGAAACCGAAAAGCGCCACTATGCACATGTGGATTGCCCGGGTCACGCCGACTACATCAAGAATATGATCACCGGCGCCGCCCAGATGGACGGTGGGATCATCGTTGTTGCCGCTACTGACGGGCCCATGCCCCAGACGCGTGAGCATATCCTCCTCGCCCGTCAGGTTGGCGTTCCCGCCCTGGTGGTTTTTTTGAACAAGTGTGATCTTGTTGATGATGAGGAGCTCCTTGAGCTCGTCGAGATGGAAGTGCGCGAACTTCTGGATAAGTACGGTTTCCCCGGAGACGACATTCCGGTTGTCAAGGGAAGCGCCCTGAAGGCCTTGGAGAGTGATGATCCCGAGAGCGAAGAGGCCAAGTGCATTTTCGAGCTTTTGGACGCATGTGATTCCTATATTCCGGAACCCGAGCGTGATGTCGACAAGCCCTTCTTGATGCCCATCGAGGATGTTTTCTCTATCTCCGGGCGTGGTACCGTTGTTACCGGCCGTGTGGAACGTGGTGTCATCAACGTCAGTGACGATGTCGAGATTATCGGTATGAAGGACACCACCAAGACCGTTTGTACCGGTGTTGAGATGTTCCGTAAGATCCTCGACCGTGGAGAGGCGGGCGACAACGTTGGCGTCCTTCTGCGTGGTGTCAAGCGTGACGATGTCGAACGTGGCCAGGTTCTCGCTGCTCCCAAGTCCATCACTCCGCATAAGAAATTCAAGGGTGAGGTCTATGTCCTGAACAAGGAAGAGGGTGGACGCCACACGCCTTTCTTTGCCGGCTATCGTCCCCAGTTCTATTTCCGTACCACCGATATCACTGGTGTCGTCACTCTGCCAGAGGGCGTTGAAATGATCATGCCTGGCGACAACACCACCTTTGAAATTGAACTGATCGCTCCTATCGCCATGGAAAAAGGTCTGCGTTTTGCCATCCGTGAAGGTGGACGGACCGTTGGTGCCGGGGTTGTATCCGAAATCATAGAGTAAGGTGAATCATGCGGATTAATATCCTGCTCGCTTGCGGCGAGTGTAAACGAAGAAATTACGCTACCCAGAAAAACAAAAAGAACACTACTGGAAAGATTGAATTGAGTAAGTATTGTCCTTTTTGTAAGAAGCACACTAAGCATAAAGAAACAAAGTAGCTTCTAGGGAGCGTTTTCATACCCAGTGCAGGCCAGTAGCTCTAACGGCAGAGCATCGGACTCCAAATCCGAGGGCTGGGGGTTCGAATCCCTCCTGGCCTGCCACTTTATAATTATGGCAAAAAAAAAGCAGAAGTTGGCGAACCAGCCTGCACAACAGCAGGGGATTGGTCAGAAAATCAATGAGTTGAGAACTTTTTTCGATCTTTCGAAAAGAGAACTCAAAAAGGTTGTGTGGCCCGACAAAAAGGAGACCATGTCCACGACAGGTGCGGTTGCCATCCTGGTCGTTGTCATCTCCCTGTTTTTAGGGATTATCGACCTTGGGCTTTCCAAGATCGTCGAGGCAATCCTCTCGTAGGAACGTGGGGGCCTTGCATCCAACAAACATCAGCGGGTTGCAATTATATGGAAGAACAACGCGATATGGCGGAGCAAAGCCCCAAGTCCCGTTGGTATATAATACATACCTACTCGGGATTTGAACAGCGGGTCGAGCAGACGATCAAGGAGATGATCCGTACTGGACAGACCGAAAACCTGATCCAGGACGTCATTGTTCCTACTGAGAAGGTTGTCGAACTCGTCAAGGGCCAAAAGCGCACTTCAACCCGTAAGTTCTATCCTGGATATGCCTTGGTCAAAATGGTGTTCAATGATTCGTCCTGGCATATGATCCAGTCCATTCCCAAGGTGACGGGGTTTATCGGTGGCAAGAGTAGACCTTCGCCATTGAGTGACGGGGATGCCGAAAAGATACTCTCTACAATCGAAAGCCGGAAACAGCAGCCCCGGCCGAAATTTTATTTTGAGAAGGGCGATGAGGTGCGGGTTATAGATGGACCTTTTGCCAACTTCAATGCTGTAGTCGAGGAAGTCAACTACGATAAAGGCAAGCTCAAGGTGTCGGTTTCAATATTTGGACGACAGACCCCTGTGGAACTCGATTTTGTGCAGGTTTCCAAGGGCTGATGCCGAGCTGTCAAAGAGGATGATATATAATGGCCAAGAAAGAACTGGCGAAAATTAAGCTGCAGATTCCTGCAGGAGCAGCTAACCCATCCCCTCCGGTAGGCCCGGCGTTGGGCCAGCATGGCGTAAACATCATGGAGTTTTGTAAGGCATTCAATGCCAAAACCCAGGATGACAAGGGGATGATTATACCTGTTGTGATCACTGTTTTTCAGGATCGCTCCTTTACTTTTATTACCAAAACTCCTCCTGCTTCGGTCTTGCTGCTCAAGGCTGCCAAACTTGATAAGGGTTCTGGCGAACCGAACAAGAACAAAGTCGGTAAAGTGACCAGGGCACAGCTTGAAGAGATAGCAAACATCAAGATGCCTGATTTGACCGCCAAGGATATTGATGCTGCGGTCAATACCATTTCAGGCACGGCCCGCAGCATGGGACTGGAGATACAAAACTAGCAGCGAGGGACCAAATACTATGCCTAAGCATGGAAAAAATTACCGTGAGGTAAATAAAGATATAGACCGGGCTAGAAAATATCCCGCTGAGGATGCGATGGGCCTTGCATTGCAGGCCTCCTATGCAAAATTTGATCAGACCGTCGATGTGGCCGTTAATCTAGGTGTCAATCCCAAATATGCCGACCAGATGGTCCGGGGGGCTGTTACTCTCCCCCATGGTTTGGGAAAAGAGGTCCGGGTCATCGTCTTTTGCAAGGGTGAAAACGAACAGAAGGCCTTGGATGCTGGTGCGGACACCGTCGGGGGCGAGGAACTCGTAGAAAAAATCAAGGGTGGATGGCTTGATTTCGACAAGGCGGTTGCTACCCCTGATATGATGGCACAGGTCGGTAAGGTCGGAAAAATATTGGGTCCGCGCGGCCTTATGCCGAATGCCAAGACCGGAACGGTCACCTTTGACATCACCAAGGCGATCACTGAACTCAAGGCAGGTAAGGTCGACTTCAAGGTCGATAAGGCGGGGATCGTTCATGCCCCTATTGGGAAGGTCTCTTTTGGGTCGCAGAAGCTTCTTGACAATTTTGCTTCCCTCATGGCGATGATCGGTAAACTCAAGCCCTCGTCGGCCAAGGGTACTTATGTCAACGCCATTTCCGTATCAACCACCATGGGACCTGGGGTCAAGGTAGAGCCGAGCTCTATTAAAGGCGAATAGACCTTCCAGATCCTGGTACATGAAAATGAAGAGTCAAAGAACGCAGGAGAGCGCAGCTCTTAATATCCTGCCGAGACTTTTTGGCTCTTTTGTCTAACCGGGAGGAATCAAACGTGAACCGGGCAGAAAAAGCTAAGGTCATTGAAGATCTAAAGGCAAAAGCAGACAAGTCGAGTATCGCTGTTGTAACCGATTTCAAAGGACTCAAGGTGGAGCAGGTAACGCCGTTGCGTGCCTCTCTTCGAGAAAGTGGTGTTGAATACCATGTGGTCAAGAATACCCTTGCCCGCATCGCTTTTTCCGAAGGCCCCTGTGATCCCCTCAAGGACCAACTCAAGGATTGTTGTGCCGTGGCCTTTGGCTATGATGATCCTGTTGTTGCGGCCAAGATTCTTACACAGTTCGCAAAAAAGAACGAAAAGTTCACTGTGAGGTTTGGCGCACTTGAGGGTAACTTCCTTGACTCCAAGGAACTTGAACAACTGGCTACGCTCCCAGGCAAGGAAGAGTTGCTTGCCAAAACTCTCGGAACCATGAACGCTGTTCCGCAGAATTTTGTATGCCTTTTTGCCAATCTCGTTCGCAATATGCTCAATGCTCTTAATGCGATCAAAGATCAGAAAGAACAATAACCCCAAATAAAGAGTCAAAGATCATTCATTTCTTTACAGGAGGAAACAATGGCAGACATAACCAAAGATCAGGTTGTTGATTTTATATCCAACATGACCGTTCTCGAACTCGCCGAGTTCATCAAGGAGCTGGAAGAAAAATTTGGCGTGAGCGCCGCCGCCCCGGTTGCCGCTGTTGCCGCTGCTCCGGCAGCTGGTGATGCCCCGGCCGAAGAAGAACAGACCGAGTTCGATGTGGTGCTCAAGGAAGTCGGTGGGAACAAGATTGCCGTGATCAAGGCCGTTCGTGCCCTGACGAATCTCGGACTCAAGGAGGCCAAGGCCAAGGTCGATGAACTCCCCTCCACGATCAAAGAAGCCGTCACCAAAGAGCAGGCTGAAGACGCAAAAACGCAGCTTGAAGATGCGGGCGCTGTAGCCGAACTCAAGTAGAGCGGACTCCTTTACGAATCTATAAGGAGCATAGGGCATAAAGTCCTGTGCTCCTTATTATGTTTATGGTCACTATGCAGGTTTTTAGTGTAAAGTTTCTATATATTTAGCGCACAGTTTTTTGCTAATACTGTAGTTGGTCTATAACTCGTAAATCCTTTCTCGAAAATTTGAATTTCCTTCCTCCAAAAAAGAATGTTTGTACGCTTTTTGCAACAAATATTTTAGCTTTCTGTTTTTTCTTTATAACTCATCTGTCATCATCGATTTGCTTTGTATACACTCAAAGGTTTGTCGCGTCTTTGATCTCTTTACCTGAGGGGAGAACATGAATCAATTTGTAAAAAAATTTGGGAAAATTAGAGATGCAATCGAAATCCCTCACCTACTAACACTTCAAGTAGATTCTTACAAGAAATTTTTGCAGTCCAATGTTCCTCCTGCGAGTAGAGAGGATCTTGGATTAGAGGGCGTTTATCGATCTGTATTTCCTATTCAGGATTTTAACAAGACCGCAACTTTGGAGTATGTCAGTTATGATATTGGTGATCCAAAGTACAATGTCGAGGAGTGCATCTCAAAAGGACTTTCCTACGAAGCCCCTGTGAGGATCAAGGTCCGCCTCGTTGTTTTCGATATCGACGAAGAGACGCAGAATCGGACCATACATGATATCAAGGAACAGGATATCTATTTTGGCACCATTCCCCTGATGACCGTGAAGGGTACCTTTGTGGTCAATGGGACGGAAAGGGTTATTGTCAATCAGCTCCAGCGTTCTCCCGGTATTATTTTCGAGCACGACTCCGGAAAGACCCATGCCAGCCGTAAGGTTCTCTACAGTTCACGCATCATTCCCATGCGTGGTTCGTGGCTTGATTTTGATTTCGACCACAAGGATATCCTGTACGTTCGTATAGACCGTCGCCGAAAAATGCCCGTGACCATTCTGCTCAAGGCCATGGGGATGACAACGCAGGAGATCTTCAAGTACTTTTATTCTTTCCATACCCTGCGTCCCGATGGGGACCGTATCCTCCGGGAGGTCAAGCCGGAATTCTACCGTAAGGACACCGCGTACACGACCGTTGTCCGGGATGATGGCAAAGAGTTGGTTTCCGCTGGGAGCATGGTCACCAAAGGGGCATGGAAGAGGATGTGCAAGGCCGGGATCGAATGGATCGAAATGAATCCCGCTGATCTCGCCACGGAATTTTTGGGTGAAGAGGTTGTCAACCCTGAAACCGGTGAAGTCATGGGAGCCCCCGGTGATGCGCTCACCCCCGAGCTTGTTGATACTTTGAAGACCATGAACATCAGCGGGATCAAGTGTTTGTTTGCCACGGGACCAGGGGTTTCCTCCTCGGTCCGTGACACACTCTTGCTTGACAAGACCACAGACATGGAGAGCGCACAGGTAGACATCTACAAGCGGTTGCGCCCGAGTTCTCCTCCGACCCCCGAGGTATCTGCAAGTTTCTTTGAGAATCTCTTCCGCAACAGCGACTATTATGATCTCTCCCCCGTTGGCCGGTACAAACTAAATACCCGTCTCGAAGTTGATTTGCCACTGGATGCCAGAACCCTGACCAATGACGACATCCTCAAGGCGATCAAGCATCTCATCTTTCTCAAGGACAGCCATGGGCCGGCGGATGATATTGACCATCTGGGCAACCGGCGTGTCCGTCCCGTGGGCGAACTGGTCGAGAACCAGTATAGGATTGGATTGGTCCGTATGGAACGCGCCATCAAGGAGCGGATGAGCCTGCAGGAAGTGGCCACGCTCATGCCGCATGATCTGGTCAATCCCAAGCCGGTTACCGCCGTGCTCAAGGAATTCTTCGGAACCTCCCAGCTGTCCCAGTTCATGGACCAGACCAACGCCCTGTCCGAGGTGACCCACAAAAGGCGTCTTTCCGCCCTGGGTCCCGGAGGGCTGACGCGAGAACGGGCCGGTTTTGAAGTCCGTGACGTACACCCCAGCCACTATGGCCGTATTTGCCCCATTGAGACCCCGGAAGGTCCCAATATCGGTCTGATCGTTTCCTTAACGACATATGCACAGGTCAATGATTTCGGGTTCATTGAAACCCCGTATCGTATTGTCAAGGAGGCCCGGGTAACCGGTGAGGTCACCTATTTTGATGCCTCCCGTGAAAAGGGTGAGATCGTGGCCCAGGCAAATGCCGTGCTTGGCGATGATGGACATTTTGTCAATGACCAGATCGCGGCCAGGGTCGAGGGAGAGTTTGCCATCGTTGACAAGGGCGATGTCACCCTGATGGATATTTCACCCAGCCAGATCGTTTCCGTATCGGCCTCGCTCATCCCCTTTCTCGAGCACGACGATGCCAACCGCGCCCTCATGGGGTGTAACATGCAACGGCAGGCCGTTCCCCTTCTCAGGGCGGAGATGCCCTTGGTCGGCACCGGAATGGAAGGGCCGGTTGCCCGGGACTCTGGATCCTGTTTGCTTGCCGAAGGGGAGGGGGAGGTCCATTTCGTGGACGCAGAGCGGATCATTGTTCGTTATGATGATCTTTATCCTGAGACCGGTGGTACCAGCTTCTATCTCCTCCAAAAATTTCACAAATCAAACCAGAACAGCTGTTTCGGCCAAAAGCCCCGGGTTCTCCCCGGACAGCGGGTCCTCAAGGGGGACATCCTGGCTGATGGGGCAGGGATCCAGGACGGTGAGCTCGCCCTGGGCAAGAACTTGTTGGTTGCGTTCATGCCCTGGTGTGGATTCAACTACGAGGATTCCATCCTCATCTCGGAAAATACCGTCAAGGATGATACCTATACATCCATCCATATCGAGGAGTTTGACCTCATCGCCCGGGATACCAAACTCGGACCCGAGGAGGTCACCCGGGACATTCCCAACGTCGGGGAGGATATGCTCCGTGATCTCGATGAAAGCGGGATCATCAGGATCGGAGCCCGTGTTGGGCAGGACGATATCCTGGTCGGAAAGATTACGCCCAAAGGGGAGTCCCAGCTCACCCCGGAAGAGCGGTTATTGCGAGCAATTTTTGGTGAAAAGGCTCGAGATGTCAAAAATACCTCGCTCAAGGTTCCGCCGGGGGTCGAGGGGATCGTTCTCGACGTCAAGGTTTTCAACCGGCGTTCGGGCGACAAGGACCTGCGGACCAAAGAGATCGAGGATTCCGAGCTCGAACAGATCGATGGGTATGAGCAGCAACATATCGGATCGCTGACCTCGACGACCACGGAAAAAATGTGGCAGGCGGTCAAGGGAAAGATCATATCCAGAGGGTTGATGGGAAGACGCAAGGGGGAGGTCCTGGCCGAGGCCAACCAAACCCTTTCCAAAGACCTTTTGGACCGGGTGCCCTTGAAGAAATTGGCCAAGCTTTTTAAAAGCAAGGAAACCAACGAAACCGTCCAGGATATCCTCGATCAATACGACCGGCAGAAATCCGCCATACAAACGATCTATGAACTGAAGCGTGAAAAAGTGACCGAAGGGGATGATATGCCTCCGGGGGTCATAAAAATGGTCAAGGTGTATATCGCGGTCAAGCGTAAGCTCCGTGTGGGTGACAAAATGGCCGGTCGACACGGGAACAAGGGTGTTGTGTCCAATATTCTTCCCGAAGAGGACATGCCTTTTTTTGCCGATGGAACACCTGTCGACATCGTCCTTAATCCCCTCGGTGTCCCGTCCCGAATGAATATCGGCCAGATCATGGAGACCCATCTCGGGTGGGCCGCCAAGGAACTCGGCCGAGGGATCGCGGACATGATTGATCGTGGCGAGGATCTCCTTCCGGTGCGCAAGGAGGTCAAGGAGGTCTACGGGTCCAGGGAGATCAGTGATCTCGTGGATAAAATGGACGATGATGAATTCACCCTGGCGGCCCGGGAGCTGCGTCGAGGGATCGTTATGAAGACCCCGGTTTTCGATGGAGCCCATGAAGACGAGATCTGGGGGCTGCTCAAGCGGGCCAATCTCCCTGACGACGGTAAATCCGTGCTCTGCGACGGACGTACCGGGGATCCGTTCGACCACCGTGTGACCGTCGGCTATATGTACTATCTCAAGCTGCACCATCTTGTGGATGAAAAGATCCATGCCCGGTCGACCGGTCCTTATTCACTGGTTACCCAGCAGCCCCTGGGCGGTAAGGCCCAGTTCGGTGGCCAGCGGCTTGGGGAAATGGAAGTTTGGGCTATCGAGGCCTATGGGGCTGCGCATCTGCTCCAGGAGTTCTTGACGGTCAAGTCCGATGACGTTTCAGGACGGGTCAAGATGTACGAGAAGGTCGTCAAGGGACAGAACTTTCTCGAATCCGGTATGCCCGAATCCTTCAACGTCTTGGTCAAGGAAATGATGTCCCTGTGTCTTGATGTGAGCCTCGAGGAACGGGCGCGATCTGGAAAACGTAGGTAATCACCAGGCCAGGGTCGGCATTTTAGATATAACGTTATCCCTTGGCTAAGGCCACGGAGAAATTATATGAGTCTTGATGATCTGTTCACACAGAGAGGAAATACCGCGACCACCATTAAAGGGCAGGATCTAGAGAAGATCAAGATCCAGATTGCATCCCCGGAAAGGATCAGGGAGTGGTCCTTTGGTGAGGTCAAGAAACCGGAAACCATCAATTACCGTACCTTCAAGCCGGAGCGCGATGGATTGTTTTGCGCAAAGATTTTTGGCCCGGTCAAAGATTACGAGTGTAATTGCGGCAAGTATAAACGGATGAAGCACCGCGGTATCGTCTGTGAAAAATGCGGTGTCGAGGTGATCGCCTCCAAGGTCCGTCGTGAAAGAATGGGCCATATCGAACTGGCCGCGCCTGCGGCCCACATCTGGTTCCTCAAGAGTCTTCCCTCCAAGATTGGGACCCTCTTGGATATGACCATGGCTGATCTGGAAAAGGTACTTTATTTTGATGCCTATATCATCCTTGATCCCCTAGAGACCAATTTCCAGAAGATGCAGGTGATCTCTGAGGACCAGTACCTCCAGATCGTCGAACACTATGGCGAGTCGGCCATCAGGGTCGGCATGGGGGCCGAGGCGATCAAGGAATTGCTTGAAGAGATCGACCTGGCAGAACTCCGAGAGCAGTTGCGGGAGGACTCCAGATCGACCCGGTCCCAAACAAAAAAGAAAAAACTGGCCAAACGGCTGCATATCGTCGAGGCCTTTCTTGACTCGGATAACAAGCCCAGCTGGATGATCCTCGAGGTCGTGCCGATCATTCCTCCGGATTTGCGTCCCCTGGTTCCTCTCGACGGTGGGCGTTTTGCGACATCTGATTTGAATGATCTTTATCGTAGGGTCATCAACAGGAACAATCGGCTCAAGCGCCTGCTCGAACTCGGGGCGCCCGATATTATTATCCGCAATGAAAAACGTATGTTGCAGGAGTCCGTGGACGCGCTGTTCGACAATGGTCGCCGTGGTCGGGCCATCACCGGGACCAATGGCCGCGCCCTCAAATCCTTAAGTGATATGATCAAGGGAAAACAGGGGCGGTTCCGGCAGAATCTGTTGGGTAAACGCGTGGACTATTCCGGCCGGTCCGTTATCTGTGTTGGTCCAAACCTCAAGCTGCACCAGTGCGGACTGCCCAAAAAGATGGCCTTGGAGCTCTTCAAGCCGTTTATTTATTCCCAACTCGAGGCCCGTGGATATGCTTCGACCATCAAGAGTGCCAAAAAGATGGTTGAGCGCGAGGAGGTGGTTGTCTGGGATATCCTGGAAAATGTGGTCAAGGAATACCCCATTCTCCTCAACCGTGCGCCAACCCTGCATCGCCTCGGTATCCAGGCCTTTGAACCCACCTTGATTGAAGGAAAGGCCATCCGGCTCCACCCCCTCGTCTGTACCGCTTTCAACGCGGATTTCGATGGCGACCAGATGGCCGTGCATCTTCCGTTGTCTATCGAGGCGCAGATCGAGGCCCGGGTCTTGATGATGTCCACGAACAACATCCTTTCTCCGGCCAATGGGTCGCCAATTATCGTTCCCACGCAGGATATGGTCCTCGGCCTGTATTATTTGACAGTCCCCCGGGCCTTTGAGGATGGTGAGGGAAAGATCTTTTCATGCCCCGGCGAGGTTATCGCGGCATATGACGCCGGGTGCGTGGGCCTGCATGCGCGGATCACCGTCCGCATCGATGCAGAACGGGTCGAAACCACTCCGGGACGGATTCTCATCGGAGACATCCTGCCGGACGGTGTCCCCTTCCACTTGGTCAACCGGATCATGGACAAGAAATCCATCGCCAATCTTGTTGGTGAAACCTACCGTCATGCGGGGACAAAGGCCACTGTTCTTGTCTGCGACCGGATCAAAGCCCTTGGGTTCGAGTTCTCGACCCGGGCCGCAGTGACCGTAGGGGTCAAGGATTTGACCATACCGCCCAAGAAGGCGCAGGTCCTTTCGAGGGCAACCAATGAGGTCGAGCAGATCGAGCGGCAGTACAACGACGGTATCATCACCAAAACGGAAAAATACAACAAGGTCGTCGATGTTTGGACCAAGACCACGAACGACGTGGCCACGGCCATGATGGACGAGCTGTCTACGGAGATCCTCGAGGATCCCAAGACGGGCAAGAAAGAAAAAAACCAGAGTTTCAACCCAATCTATATGATGGCCACATCCGGAGCGCGTGGTAACAAGGACCAGATGCGCCAGCTCGCTGGTATGCGAGGGTTGATGGCAAAGCCCTCGGGTGAAATCATCGAAACACCGATCACCGCCAATTTCCGTGAGGGGCTCACGGTGTTGCAGTTCTTCACCTCTACCCATGGTGCACGGAAGGGGCTGGCCGATACAGCCTTGAAGACGGCTAATTCAGGCTATCTTACCCGCCGTCTCGTGGATGTCTCCCAGGACGTTATCATCAGCCAAGATGATTGCGGCACCGTTGATGGGCTGGAAATCTCGGCCATGCTCAAGGGCGGAGAGGTCCGGCAGAAACTTGGAGAGCGTGTCCTCGGCAGGATTGCTATGTATGAGGTGGTCGACCCGGATACCGGGGAATGTATCGTCCCCCAGGGTGGGCTGGTCGACGAGGCAGCGGTTGAAAAGATCGACGCCTCGAGCCTCTCGAGCATTATCATCCGTTCTTCCTTGACCTGTTGCAGTCCCCATGGTGTCTGCTCAAAATGCTATGGTCGGGACCTCGCCCGTGGGCACATGATCAATGTCGGTGAAGCCGTTGGGATTATCGCGGCCCAGAGTATCGGTGAGCCCGGTACTCAGTTGACCATGCGTACCTTCCATATCGGGGGGACGGCATCCAGGGAGATCGAACAGTCCTCACACAAGGCCCAGAATGACGGGAATGTTGTTCTTTCGCGGGTCAGGGTCGTTAAGAACGCCGACGGAAAGATGTTCGTTCTCAGTAAGAATGGTCAGCTCAAGATCGTTGACGACCAAGGGCTCGAACGCGAGAAATATCCGCTTCCCAATGGGGCCACCCTTTTCTTCAACCAGGGAGACACGGTCGCCAAGGGGGATCTCCTGGCCCAGTGGGATCCGTTCAATGAGCCATTCATTGCCGATATAGACGGTGTCGTTAAATTCACCGACGTCATCGAGGGACGGACCGTCCAGGAGAAGCGGGACCGGACCACATCGCAGTCCACCCTGAGTATCATGGAATACCGCTCCACCAACTACCGGCCAAGTGTGTCGATCTGCGACGGGGATGGTAACGTCAAATCCCGTCCGGGAGGGTCTTCGCAGGCCATCTTCCAGCTTCCGGTGGGTGCATTGCTGATGGTTCAGGACGGTCAAGAGGTGGCAGCGGGTGACTTCATCGCCCGAAAACCGCGTGAAACCTCCAAGACAAAGGATATTGTCGGTGGTTTGCCACGGGTTGCAGAACTCTTTGAGGTGCGTAAGCCCAAGGATCCGGGGATCATTTCTGAAATCGAGGGAACGGTTTCCTTTGGGGCGGACTCAAAAGGGAAACGGCGTATCGTGATCACCCCCGAGGTGGGTGACCCCCAGAACTATCTCATCCCTAAAGGGCGGCACATCACCGTTCAGGAGGGGGATTTTGTCGAGCCCGGTGAATTGCTCACTGCGGGGATGCCTGATCTCCACGATCTGCTGCATGTCCATGGGGAAAAGTATCTGGCCAACTATCTCGTCGAAGAGGTCCAGCATGTGTACCGGTCACAGGGGGTATACATCAACGATAAGCATATCGAAATCATCGTCAGACAGATGCTCAAGAAGATCAACATCATCGACCCCGGTGATACGGGCTTTTTGATCGGAGAGCATATCGAGAAGAGCCGTTTCTTTGCCGAGAACGCCAATTGTGTCCAAAAAGGTTTGCGTCCTGCGACCGCTGAACCCTTGGTCCTTGGAATTACCCAGGCCTCTCTTTCAACGGAGTCGTTTATCTCTGCGGCATCGTTCCAGGAAACAACGAAGGTTCTGACCGAGGCCGCACTCCAGGGCAAAGAGGATTCCCTCCTAGGGCTCAAGGAGAATGTCATTGTCGGACGGCTCGTGGCCGCGGGAACCGGATATAAGGCCTACGTCGAGAATGCCATCGAGGTCCCGGGGCAGCCGGAAAGCCCCGACAAATTCCTCGAAGAATTGGAAAAGGACCCGATTTTGGTCAATACGTGATCTATCGGGACAAAAAACGTCCGGATGTATATCAAAAGCTTGACAAGCCTATGCGCTTTCAATAACTGACGGCGTTTCTAAAAGTTATCTTATATGGAGGTCGTATGCCTACGATAAACCAATTGGTTCGCAAAGAGCGGACCAAACAAGTCAAGGCAAAGAAGACCGCAGCTCTGCAACAATGTCCCCAAAAACGCGGGGTGTGCGTTCGTGTATATACGACGACCCCGAAGAAGCCTAACTCCGCATTGCGGAAAGTCGCCAGGGTGCGGCTGACCAATGGGATCGAAGTGACTTCATATATCCCGGGAGAAGGACATAATCTGCAGGAGCATTCGGTGGTCATGATTCGTGGTGGTCGTGTCAAGGATATCCCCGGTGTTCGTTTCCACACCATCCGGGGCACGCTGGATACTTCCGGGGTTCAGGATAGGCGTAAAAGCCGCTCTAAGTACGGAACAAAGCGTCCCAAATAGCTTTAAGGAGTAAGCAATGCCTAGAAAAGGACCAGCTCCCAAGAGGGGGGTTCTGCCAGATCCCCGCTACGGGAGTCGTATCATAACAAAGTTTATCAACCGGCTCATGGTTGATGGGAAAAAGAGTGTAGCCGAAAAAATTTTTTACACAGCCGTCGAGGATGTTGCGAACCGGGTCAATGAAGAGCCTTTGAAGGTCTTTGAAAAGATTCTGGAGAGCGTCAAGCCACAGATGGAAGTCAAGTCGCGCAGAGTCGGTGGCGCGACCTATCAGGTCCCTATGGAGGTCCGTCCGGTCAGGCAGGAATCGTTGGCGATCCGCTGGCTGGTCACGTATGCCCGCTCAAGGGGTGAAAAGGGGATGATGTCCCGGCTTGCAGCCGAGTTCAATGATGCCCTGAACAACCGCGGTGGGGCTATCAAGAAGAAAGAAGACACTTATCGCATGGCCGAAGCCAACAAAGCCTTTGCACATTACCGCTGGTAATTAGGAGTGAGCGTGTCACGAGACGTACCTATTAAAAAGCAAAGAAATATCGGCATTATGGCCCATATTGACGCGGGCAAGACGACGACCACCGAACGGGTGCTCTATTATACGGGCGTATCTCATAAAATCGGTGAGGTACACGATGGCCAGGCCACCATGGACTGGATGGAACAGGAGCAGGAACGTGGGATCACCATTACTTCGGCGGCCACGACCTGTTTTTGGCAGGATCACCGTATCAATATAATCGATACTCCCGGTCATGTGGATTTCACGGTTGAAGTCGAGCGTGCCTTGCGTGTTCTCGATGGTGCCGTGGCGGTTTTTTGTGCTGTGGGTGGTGTCGAGCCCCAGTCTGAAACCGTTTGGCGTCAGGCAGACCGGTACAAGGTTCCCCGCATCGCATTCGTCAACAAGATGGACCGGTCTGGCGCCGATTTTTTTCGGGTTGTCGAAATGATCTCCACGCGGCTCAAGGCAAAGCCGGTTCCACTGCAGATCCCTATTGGAAGTGAGGATGCTTTCAGGGGGGTTGTCGATCTCATCCAGGGCAAGGCGCTTATTTTTGACGAGCAGTCCATGGGCGAGAAGTACGAGTACGAGTCCATTCCTGAAGAATTCCAGGATGAAGCCGACCAATGGCGGCAGGCGCTTGTCGAGGCCGTTGCCGAGGAAGACGAATCGCTGCTCGATAGATACCTGGACGGTGAGGAGATCACCCCAGAGGAGCTCACCGAGGCCATCCGCCAGGAAACTATCAAACTGAATATCTGTCCGGTTATGTGCGGATCCGCCTTCAAAAACAAGGGCGTGCAGCCGCTGCTCGATTCCATTGTCGCATACCTCCCTTCTCCGGTTGATATTCCGCCCATGGTTGGGCAGGTTCCCGGGACAGATGAGCAGATCGAGTGTCCTTGTAATTCCGACGAACCCTTGTCGGCATTGGCGTTCAAGCTGATGGCGGACCCGTTCATCGGTCATCTGAGCTTCCTGCGTGTTTACTCGGGCAAGGTGGAGACCGGGACGACTGTTCTCAACGCCGCCTCCGGCAAGAAGGAACGTATTGGACGCCTCCTGAAGATGCACGCGAATAAGCGAGAGGAGATCAAGTCCGCTTATGCTGGGGATATCGTTGCCGCGGTCGGGATGAAATATACGGCCACCGGTGAGACCCTGTGTGCTCAGGACAGACCTATCCTCTTGGAGTCCATTGATTTTCCCGACCCGGTCATTGAGGTAGCCATCGAGCCCAAGACCAAGTCGGACAGGGATGCTCTGGGTCAGGCCTTGCAAAAATTGGCCAAGGAAGACCCTTCTTTTAGGGTCAAGACCAACGAAGAGACAGGACAGACACTCATTGCCGGAATGGGTGAGTTGCATCTCGAAATCATTGTCGACCGCCTTACCCGTGAGTTCGGAGTTGATGCCAACGTCGGTCAGCCGCAGGTATCCTACCGCGAAACCATCACCAAGGCAGTCAAGGAAGACCATAAGTACGCCAAGCAGTCGGGCGGTCGTGGCCAGTACGGGCATGTGGTTATTGAAGTCGAACCCCAGGAACCCGGACAGGGGTACGAATTTGAGAACAAGATTGTTGGTGGTGTGATCCCCAAAGAGTACATTCCTGCCGTGGACAAAGGGATCCGGAATGCCCTGACGAGCGGTGTCCTGTCCGGTTTTCCCGTTGTCGATCTCAAGGTCAGGCTCGTCTACGGCTCGTACCACGATGTGGATTCCTCGGAACAGGCCTTTTACATCGCCGGTTCCATGGCCATCAAGGAAGCCTGCAGAAAGGCGGCGAGTGTTATCCTTGAACCGATCATGTTTGTCGAAATCCTCACACCTGAAGAGTATCTCGGTGATGTAATGGGTGACGTCAACGGACGACGGGGCAAGGTCATCAGCATGGATTCAAGAATGGGTACCCAGATCATCAGGGCCCATATCCCCCTGAGCAGCATGTTTGGATATGCTACGGATCTCCGGTCCAAGACCCAGGGGCGTGCAACATATTCCATGCTTTTTGATCATTACGAAAAGGTTCCGGCTTCGGTTGCTGAAGAGCTTCTGAAAAAGGTCTAATATCCTGCAACAAGCACGTGGGAAGTGGTACCTGCGTATACCAAAGAAGGCCAACCCGGTTTTTCGCAACACTTAGGAAATGACTCATGAATAGCGATAAAATTAGAATCAAATTAAAGGCATACGATTATCGTATCCTAGACAAGGCAGTAGCTGAGATTGTTGATTCGGCAAAGACGACCGGAGCCGGCATCGCAGGGCCCATTCCCTTGCCGACAAGGATCCACAAGACAACGATCCAGCGGTCTGTGCATGTTGACAAAAAATCTCGCGAACAGTTTGAAATCAGGGTCCACAAAAGACTGCTCGATGTACTCGAACCCACCCAGCAGACCGTTGACGCACTTGGTAAGCTCAATCTGCCTGCCGGTGTGGATGTCGAGATAAAGCTTTAGTCGCGAAAAGAGAGTAAGCCATGAAAAAGACATTAGGCCTTATAGGGAAGAAACTTGGCATGACCCGTGTCTTTGCGGATGACGGAACCGTTGTTCCTGCAACCGTAATCGAAGTCGGGCCATGTCCGGTTATCCAGAAAAAGGTTGAAGAAAAAGATGGGTACAACGCAATCCAGCTTGGATATGAATCCATCGCATCGCACCGATTGAACAAACCCGGCCGCGGCCATCAGCTCAAGGCGGATTGTGGTTTCTATAGATACCTCAACGAATTCCGTGCGGACGATGTTGATTCTTACGAGATCGGTCAGAACATCACTGCCGATATTTTTTCACCCGGTGAAAGAATCGATGTGCGTGGAACTTCAAAGGGGAAGGGATTTGCTGGTCCCATGAAGCGTTGGAATTTTGGTGGGGCACCTGCAACCCATGGACATGAAAAGGTCCATCGGACCACTGGTGGCATTGGGCAGTGCGCATATCCCGGGAAGGTTTTCAAGGGAAAAAAGATGGCCGGTCAGATGGGGAACAAAAACGTTACCTCCGTCAGTCTCGAGGTCGTTGACGTCAGGCCCGAAGAGAACCTTGTCATTATTCGGGGCCAGGTTCCCGGCCCGAAGAAGGGGTTGGTCCTTCTTCGCAAGAGGAAGTAAGGAGAACTGCTATGGCTATGGCAAAAATATACAACCAGGAAAAGAGCGTCGTGGGGGAACTGGATCTCGTCGACGGTATCTTTTCTGTTGAAGTGAAACCCGAGATTCTGCATTTTGTCGTGCGTGCCTATCGTAATGCACAAAGGGCCGGCACCGTAGGTGTCAAGAACCGGGCTTTGATCCGCGGTGGAGGCAAGAAACCTTGGAGACAGAAGGGGACGGGACGTGCAAGGGCCGGCTCTGTTCGGTCACCGCTCTGGAAGGGGGGAGCCATCACCCATGGCCCACAGGCCCGGAGTTATGCCTTTAAGGTCAACAAGAAAGTCAAGAAGCTGGCCCTGAAGATGGCCCTGACCTCCCGTTTTGTGCAGGAAGATATGATGATCGTAGATTCCCTCAAAATGGATGAAATCCGGACCAAGAGCTTTGCCGCCCTGCGCGATCAGCTGGGGGTAAAAAAAGTCTTGATTGTTGTTCCTGAAGAGGATAAAAACCTTAGCCTTTCAGCGCGCAATATTCCGGGTGTGCAGGTCACGACCCAAGATGCACTGAACGTCTATGATATTTTACGGCATCCACAGCTCGTCATGGAGCAGGGAGCTGTAGAAAAGCTGCAGGAGAGGTTACAATAAGATGGAAAACACACAGGTTCTTATCAAACCCCTGCTCTCCGAAAAAACCACCCTGCTCAAAGAGCAGGATGGAACGATCGCTTTTTATGTACATCCCAAGGCCTCCAAGTACGATATCACTCTGGCGATCGAAGAACTTTTTAATGTCACCGTGCAGTCGGTCAACGTTGTCAAATATCGGCCCCGTGTCCGGAAAAAGATGGGCCGTGCCGTCGGTAGGGAGCCTGGCTACAAAAAGGCCTATGTCAACCTGGCATCAGGTGATACAATAGAATTTTTTGAAGGGGTTTAGGGATGGCAGTACGTAAATTGAAACCTACCTCGCCTGGTAGGAGAGCTCAAACGGTATCCACCTATGACGAGATCACCAGGTCTCGTCCTGAGCGGTCCCTGACACGAGGGATCAGTTCCGGTGGAGGCCGTAACAACTATGGCCGGATCACGTCGCGTCGTCGTGGTGGTGGTAACAAGCGCAGGTATCGAGTCGTTGATTTCAAGAGAAACAAATTCGGGATACCAGCCAAGGTCGCAACGATCGAGTATGATCCAAATCGGAGTGCCCGTATAGCCCTCCTCAATTATACGGATGGAGAAAAGCGCTATATCCTCGCCGCCAAGGGTCTCAAGGTCGGTGACCAGATTTTGGCAGGTGAGAAAGCCGATATCAAGACCGGCAATGCGTTGCCCTTGGTTAAAATTCCCCAGGGAACCATTGTTCATAATGTCGAGCTATACCCTGGAAAGGGTGGGCAGATGGCCAGATCGGCCGGCACATACGCCCAGTTGGTGGCCAAAGAGGGGAAGTTTGCCCTGCTCAGGCTCCCTTCTGGCGAGGTCCGCAGAGTTCTGGCAACCAATATGGCCACTATTGGCCAGGTTGGAAATCTCGATTTTGAAAACGTCAGTATCGGCAAGGCCGGACGTAATCGGTGGAGGGGAAAACGGCCGGAAGTCCGAGGTGTGGCCATGAACCCGATTGACCATCCTCTGGGTGGTGGTGAAGGTCGTTCCTCTGGTGGACGTCATCCAGTGACGCCGTGGGGCAAGCCAGCTAAGGGATACAAGACGAGAAATCCCAAAAAGCAGTCTTCCCGTATGATCGTTAAACGCCGCGGCCGGAAGTAGGAGTAAGCATGCCAAGATCATTAAAGAAAGGTTTTTTTGTAGACGATCATTTGCTGGTTAAGGTCGACCGTGCCACAAAGGATAACAGTCGTCAGGTCATCAAGACCTGGTCAAGGCGATCGACGATTATCCCGGAAATGGTCGGGATGACTTTTGCTGTACATAACGGCAAACAATTTGTTCCCGTATTTGTCACCGAAAATATGGTTGGTCACAAACTTGGTGAGTTTTCTCCGACCAGGACTTTTCGTGGACATGCCGGGGGCAAGAAAAGCCAGGTAAAAGGAAAGTAGTCCAATGGAAGTTAAAGCAACTGCAAAATACATGCGGATTTCTGCACAGAAAACCCGGCTTGTCGCACGCAATATCAGTGGTCGGACTGTAGAGGATGCCATTAATATCCTCAAATTTACACCCAAGAAAGCCGCAAAAGTCATCTTGAAGGTGTTGGATTCCGCTATTTCCAATGCGGAAGCCAACACAGGGTTGGATGTGGACAATCTCTTCGTCAAGAGGGTCATGATCAACGAAGGTCCTACATGGAAGAGGATTCAACCCAGGGCAATGGGCCGAGCTTATCGCATTTTGAAGCGTACAAGCCATGTAACTGTAATTGTCGATGAGCTATAGGAGGACATTGCCTTGGGCCAAAAAATACATCCATACGGATTCCGATTAGGATACAACAAAAACTGGCTATCACGCTGGTTTTCAACCAAAGATTATTCCAAATTTGTACATGAAGACAAAAAGCTCCGGAGTTATGTCAAGAAAAAACTGTATCATGCCGGTATCGCCAAAATTGAGATTGAGCGTGCTGCCGACAAGATCCGTTTGATCCTCTCCACCGCACGGCCCGGTATCGTTATTGGGCGCAAGGGTGCCGAGATTGAGAAGCTCCGGGCAGATCTGAAGAACAAATTTTCTGGCGAATTCCTCATTGAGGTCAATGAGATCCGCCGACCTGAAGTAGATGCCCAGTTGGTCGCCGAGAATATTGCCATGCAGCTCGAACGTCGGGTTGCTTTCCGTAGGGCGACAAAGCGGACCATTGCCATTGCCCAGAAGTTTGGAGCGGAGGGGATCAAGGTCTCCTGTTCCGGCCGCTTGGGGGGTGCCGAGATCGCCCGCACCGAATGGCAGAGAGAGGGCCGGGTTCCATTGCATACCCTGCGTGCTGACATCGATTACGGCTTTGCCCAGGCAGCCACGACGTACGGAGTTATCGGCGTCAAGGTATGGATCTACAAGGGTGATATTTTAGATGAGGGTCGTCGATAATGCTGAGTCCTAAAAAGGTTAAATTCAGGAAACACCAAAAGGGAAGGATCCGCGGGGAAGCCTCTCGCGGGAGCCGGGTCTCCTTTGGTGAGGTTGGACTTAAGGCGCTCGAAAGTGGCAAGCTGACCAATCAGCAGATAGAATCTGCTCGTGTGGCCATGATGCGCCATATCAAAAGAGGGGGGAAGGTCTTTATCCGCGTTTTCCCCGACAAACCAATAACCTCCAAGCCCCTCGAAACCCGGCAGGGTAAAGGTAAGGGTGCCCCATGTGGATGGTGTGCTCCCGTGCGCAGGGGTAAGGTGTTGTACGAGATCAAGGGTGTCGATGTCGAATTGGCTAAGCGGGCGCTAAAGCTGGCTTCTTATAAGCTGCCATTCAAGACCCAGATCGTTGTAAAGGAGTCCTGATATGAAAGCTTCAGAGATGCAAACATTTGATATCGACAAGCTACATGAGAAGTTGACGGAGTATCGTCAGGAGTTGATGAACCTTCGCTTCCAACATGCCACCGCTCAGCTTGAAAATACGCAGCGAATTTCCATAGTCAAAAAGAATGTCGCACGTATTCTCGGTGTCCTTCGCGAAAAAGAGATGGAGAACTAGACATGGTGAAAAGCGAAAAGAAAACCAACAAACGACGCATGACTGGTTTTGTGATCAGTGATAAAAACGATAAGACGATTGTCGTGCGTGTAGAAGAACTCGTGAAGCATCCTGTTCTCAAAAAATACATCCGTCGAAGAAAAAAGTGCATGGCCCACGATCCTATGAATGATTGCCGTATTGGCGACAAAGTTCAGATCGTTGAGCACCGCCCGCTGAGTGCCCAGAAACGGTGGCACCTGACAAAAATTATCGAAAAGGCTCTGTAGGGGAACAAGATGATACAAGTACAATCAACGCTTGATGTTGCAGATAACTCGGGAGCCAAAAAGGTATCCTGCATCAAGGTGCTTGGCGGAAGTCATCGCCGCTATGCCAGCGTCGGGGACTTGATCGTGGTTTCTGTCAAGGAAGCGATGCCCCATTCCAAGGTAAAGAAAGGCGATGTGATGAAGGCTGTAATCGTCCGGACCAATAAAGAGATCGGCCGACCTGACGGATCCTACATACGGTTCGACAAAAATTCTGCTGTCATACTCAGCAAGACCCTTGAGCCAGTGGGTACACGTATTTTTGGTCCTGTTGCGAGAGAGCTGCGAGCAAAAAGTTTTATGAAGATCGTGTCCCTGGCACCTGAGGTTTTATAGGACTTGCTATGAAAACCAGGAAAATCCATAAAGAAGATACGGTGATTGTCCTTGCTGGAAAGGACAAAGGAAAGACAGGAACGGTCAAAAAAATCTACAAGAACAAAGACCTCCTCCTTGTCGAAAACGTCAACATGGTCAAACGCCATGTCAAGCCAAACCCTTATCAAAATGAACAGGGGGGAATCGTCGACAAAGAAGCGCCCCTGCATGTTTCGAACGTCCAGATCGTGTGTGAATCCTGCGCAAAGCCGACGAGGGTAGGTTACAAAGTAACCGATGGCGGAAAAAAAGTTCGTTACTGTAAAAAATGTAACGAAGTGATGAGTTAGGGTACTATAATGACGCGACTGAGTGAACTGTATAAAAAAAATGTAGCCCCGGAATTGATGAAGGAGTTTAGCTATTCCTCCATCATGCAGATACCCTGTCTCAAATTTGTTTCCCTGAATATGGGGCTTGGCGAGGGTAGCCAAGACAACAAAATGATTCAGGACGCTGCAAAGGAATTGAGCTTGATCGCAGGGCAAAAGGCTGTGATTACCCGAGCAAAAAAGTCTATCGCCGCATTTAAGCTCCGTGAGGGGCAGCCTATTGGTTGTGCTGTCACTTTGCGCCGAGCCAAAATGTGGTATTTTTTGGACAAGCTCATAAACATAGCTCTCCCTCGGGTGAGGGATTTCCGTGGGATCGCCGACAAGGGCTTCGATGGTAGAGGAAATTTCACCTTGGGCATCAAAGATCATACAATTTTTCCTGAAATCAATATGGACAATGTAGATCGGGTCAAAGGCATGAACATCACAATCGTAACTTCCGCAGCCACCGACAAGGAAGGCAAGAGGTTCTTGGACCTGCTTGGCATGCCTTTTAAGAAATAAAGGAGGACTATTTTGGCACGTACATCTTTAATGGTCAAAGCACAGCGGAAGCCAAAATTTTCGACCCGCAAATATAACAGATGCCCATTGTGTGGTAGACCCAGGGGTTATATGCGTAAATATGGGATCTGCCGTATTTGTTTCCGTAATATGGCCTTGGCCGGGGAACTTCCGGGCGTAAGAAAATCTAGCTGGTAAACGAGGAATGTGCATATGTCAGTAGTTGATCCAATTGCAGATATCCTGACCAGGATCCGTAATGCGCAAATGGCTCTCCATGATACTGTCTCCGCTCCATTGAGCAAGGCGAAGGCAGATATGGTGGCTATTTTCAAGGACGAAGGGTATGTTCAGGATTTTGAAATCAATGGAAGCTCCATTGATATTCGATTGAAATATCATGAGGGTAAACCGGCCTTTTCCGGGCTTAAACGGGTTAGCAAGCCAGGACGCCGTGTTTATGTAGGCAAAGCTGATATTCCGGCAGTTCAAAACGGCCTTGGAGTGTGTATCCTTTCTACGTCACAAGGAATTGTGGACGGAGCCAAGGCTAAGGAACTGGGAATCGGCGGAGAACTCCTCTGCGAAATTTGGTAGTGAGGAAGCTATGTCAAGAATAGGTAGGATGGCGATCGTCATTCCCAAAGAAGTCGAGCTCAACATCAAGGATCGCGAAGTTGTCGTCAATGGCCCCAAAGGGACCATGACCATAGGAATCAGCGAAAAGATCCAGGTCGAGGAGATCGATGGACGCGTTCAGGTGACGCGCGCAGATGACGAACGTGAAAGTAGGTGTCACCACGGGCTTTGCAGATCTCTTCTCTCCAACGCTATCGAGGGTGTGAGCAAAGGGTTCGTCAAGGAACTCGAGTTGGTCGGAGTTGGCTATAAGGTTAATCTCAAGGGATCTGCTCTCGAGTTAAATGTAGGATACTCCCATCCAATCAATTTTACCCTTCCCCAAGGGGTCGATGGTAAAATCGAGGGAAATAAAATCGCACTTTCAGGCTGCGACAAGCAACTCATTGGAGAGACAGCCGCCCGTATTCGACGGGTCCGTCCCCCAGAGCCTTACAAAGGAAAGGGGATCAAATATGTCAATGAGCAGATCCGCCGTAAAGCCGGTAAATCAGGTGCTAAGTAGGTAAAACAATGAGACCCAGCAAAAGACAAGCGAGATTAAAGAGAAAGATCCGTATCCGCAAAAAGATATACGGCACTGCCGAGAGACCACGTCTCGTTATATTTCGATCCAACAAACACATTTACGCTCAAGTCATCAATGACGACGCCAGGACTACGCTGGCTTCATCTTGCTCATTGGCGATGGAAGAGTACAAAACAGTCCCCGCGAATATTGAGACCGCAAAAACAATAGGCAAGCGGATTGCTGAGGAAGCCTTGAAGCAGGATATCTCTTCTGTGGTTTTTGATAGGAACGGTTATGTGTTTCATGGAAAAGTCAAGGCTTTTGCAGACAGTGCACGCGAAGCCGGTTTAACATTTTAATAGAGGTCATTCATGCAGCAGACTGAGAGCGAATTTATAGAAAAAGTCGTCTATCTCAATAGGGTCGCTAAGGTGGTCAAGGGCGGTCGTCGCTTCAGCTTCAGTGCGCTTGTTGTTATTGGCGATGGGAATGGCACGGTTGGGTACGGACTCGGTAAGGCCAACCAGGTTCCCGAAGCCATCAAAAAGGCATCTGACAGAGCCCGGCGTTCAATGAAAAAGGTTGCTCTTATCGATGGGACCATTCCGTACCAGACGACAGGGATTTTCGGCGCCGGTCGTGTTCTGCTCAAACCCGCTTCAAAGGGAACCGGGATTATTGCGGGCGGACCTGTTCGTGCCGTTATGGAGGCCGCCGGCGTCCATGATATCCTGACCAAGGCTATTGGCACAAACAATCCACACAATGTGTTGCGGGCCACCTTTGCCGGTCTCGAAGGGATGCGTGGGGCAGAGGAAGTCAGTGATATCCGTGGCAAGAAAATTACCATCACGCGTAAATAGGTGATCCCATGATCAAGGTCAGACTTCTTAAGAGCATTATAGGATGTAGCCCAGTGCAGAAAAAGACGATCAAGGCCCTTGGCCTTGGTAAGGTTGATTCGTGCAATGAGCTCCCGGACAATCCGTGCACGGTGGGTATGATACGTCGTGTCCGTCACTTAGTTGAGGTTGTTAAATAATGAATTTGCATGAACTTTATCCATATCCGGAACAACGCGCTGACCGCAAGCGTGTAGGACGCGGCTCTGCCACCGGGCAGGGCTGTACAAGCGGTAAGGGGAATAAGGGACAGAACGCCCGGTCGGGCGGCGGGGTTCCTCCCTGGTTTGAGGGTGGTCAGATGCCTTTACAGCGTAGGCTGCCCAAGCGAGGATTTAAGAATCCTTTCCGCGTACGTTACCAAACGGTTAATCTCGACAAGGTCGTTACGTTTTTTCCTGATTCCAAGGAGATCAGCATTGATGACCTTTATGCGAGTGGTCTTTCCCGTAAGGGGGCTCCGATAAAGATCCTTTCCGATGGTGACTTGGCCGGACCGGTCAGTATCACGGCCCATGCCTTTTCTAAAAAGGCCGTTGAGAAAATTACCAAGGCCGGCGGACAGGCCATAGCTCTCGAAGGATAATCGCCTATGTCGGCTCCAATGAATTCAGGGGTTCAGGAACTCAAGCGGAGGGTCCTCTTTACTTTCGTTTTTTTGGCCATCTATCGAGTTGGCATACATTTGCCGATCCCCGGGGTCGACGGAAGCGCGTTGGCCGATTTTTTCGCCAATGCCCAGAACACCCTCTTTGGTCTGTTTGATATGTTTTCCGGTGGTGGTCTGCGCAATATTTCGGTTTTTGCTCTTGGGATCATGCCCTATATTTCCGCCTCGATCATCATCCAGCTTTTGACCGTGGTCAGTCCTGAACTGAAGCGTCTTAGCAAGGAAGAGGGGGAAGCCGGTCGAAAGAAAATTACCCAATACACCCGGTACGGAACGGTTCTGATAACCCTTGTACAGGGTTTGGGTATCGCTATCGGACTTGAAAGCATGTCCAGCCCAACCGGAGCGCCTGTCGTTCTTGCTGCAGGATGGTCCTTCAGGATAATTACGGTTATGACTCTGACCGCCGGGACCGTTCTCATCATGTGGCTTGGAGAGCAGATAACGGAATCCGGGCTTGGCAACGGGATCTCTCTGATTATATTTGCCGGTATTGTTTGTCGTTTCCCGGCCGGGATCTACAACTCCATTCGGCTCATGGGAACCGGTGAGATCAGTGTTTTTGTGGCTCTCTTTGTTCTCATCGTCATGGTGGGGGTCTTGGTTGGGATCATTTACGTCGAACGCGGGCAGCGTAGGATTCCTATACAGTACGCCAAACAGATGAGGGGACGGAAAATGTATGGTGGACAGAGCAGCCACCTGCCTTTGCGGGTGAATACCGCCGGCGTCATTCCGCCGATTTTTGCCTCTTCCATCCTCATGTTCCCGGCGACCATCGCTAATTTTTCCAGTGTTCATTGGCTGAAACAATTCTCCTCTTTTTTCAATCCCGGTTCGTTTGTTTATAATTTGTTGTATATAACCATGATTGTTTTCTTCTGCTTTTTTTATACAGCTATTATTTTCGATCCCAAGGATATTGCCGAGAATTTGAAAAAGCAGGGGGCGTTCATACCCGGTATCCGGCCCGGCATTAAGACCAAGGAATATATTGATAAGGTTTTGGGACGGTTGACTTTTTGGGGCGCTATATACGTATCTATCGTGTGCATTTTCCCGATGCTTCTCATTAGGCAATTCAATGTTCCGTTTTACTATGGCGGTACCGCTTTGCTGATTGTCGTCGGTGTGGCCATGGATACCATGAATCAGGTCCAATCGTATCTCATTACCGGACAGTACGATGGACTCATGGCCAAAGCCAAAGTGAAAGGACGTCGCTAGTTGAGACCTGCGAACGAAAACCAGTACAGAGCTATTTAGAAATTGATTTTGGGGGAATTATGAAAGTCCGACCATCTGTCAAAAAAATATGTCCCAAGTGCAAGGTCATAAAACGCCATGGGACCATCCGTGTCATTTGCGAAAATCCAAGACATAAACAGAGACAAGGCTAGTCTAGGGGGATGTTGTGGCAAGACTTGCGGGTATTGATTTACCGAAAAATAAAAGACTCGATATTGCTTTGACCTATATTTATGGGATAGGCCATACGTCAGCGCTGAAGATTTTGGACGCCACTGGAACAGATTGGACGAAGAAGACCGACGATCTCACTTCCGAAGATGTCAAGAAGATCCGTGTTGAAATCGAGGATAATTACAAAGTTGAGGGTGACCTCCGGCGTGAAGTCACTGGGAATGTCAAGCGACTCATGGATATTGGATGTTACCGTGGGCTGAGGCATAGGCGTGGCTTACCCGTGCATGGTCAAAAGACCAAAACGAATGCACGGACCAGAAAAGGCAGAAAGCGGGTAGCCGTAGGCCGTAAAAAGTAAAGGATGAGGAGACAGTATGGCTAGGCCTCAGAAAGGAATGAAGAGAAAAGAGCGGAAAAATATTCCGAGCGGGATAGTACGGATAAGTGCTACCTTCAACAATACTATAATAACTTTTACCGACAACGTCGGCAACGTCATCAGTTGGGCGAGCTCCGGGACCGCAGGATTCAAGGGCTCCCGAAAAAGTACCCCGTTTGCTGCGCAGAAGGCCGCCGAGGTTGCAGCCAAGCGTGCGCAGGAACATGGAATGCGTACAGTGGGTGTTCTGGTCAAGGGGCCCGGTTCTGGAAGGGAATCGGCTATGCGGGCTATCCATGCTGCTGGGATGAAGGTCACCTTTATTCGTGACGTCACCCCAATCCCCCACAATGGGTGCAGGCCGCCTAAAAGACGTCGTGTTTAAAGGAGGATTTTACATTGTCTAGATATACAGGAGCCAAATGTAAGCTTTGTCGTCGTGAGGGCGAAAAGCTCTTCCTCAAGGGGGACCGCTGCTATACCGATAAATGCGCTTTCGAGCGTCGCTCCTATCCTCCGGGAGAGCACGGTAAAATGCGTCGTAAGCCCACTGAGTACTCGATCCAGTTGCGTGAAAAGCAGAAGGTACGTCGCATGTACGGCCTTCTCGAGGGACAGTTTCGCCACTATTTCAAGGTTGCGGATGGCAAGAAGGGAATTACCGGTACCAATCTGTTGATACTTCTTGAAAAGCGTATCGACAATGTTGCCTACAGACTGGGCTTTGCCAACTCTCGGAATCAGGCCCGTCAGTTTGTCCGCCACGGACATTTCATGATCAATGGCCGTAAGGTTACCGTGCCTTCCATCCAGCTCAAGGAAGGCGACGTCGTGGAGGTCTGTGAAGGCAGTAAAACCAATCTGGTTATCAAAGAGGCCCAAGAGGTGGTGGCACGTCGTGGTGTACCCGCCTGGCTCGATGTTGACACCACCGCTTTGAAGGGAACGGTCAAGGCACTTCCCGTGCGTGACGATATCACCTTCCCGATGAATGAACAGTTGATTGTTGAACTGTACTCAAAATAAATAGGTGTTCTCTATGACGGAAACCACCAGTGAACGTCCTGTCAACGTGCGGAACTGGTCCGAGCTCGTAAAGCCAGAGCGCATTGAGCGAGATCCAAAGTCCAATGCAATGTACGGGAAATTTATATGTGAGCCACTAGAGCGTGGGTTTGGTACTACTATCGGTAATTCCCTACGGAGGATACTGTTGTCCTCCCTGCAGGGATGTGCCATCGCAGCTATCAAGATCCAGGGTGTCCAGCACGAATTTTCCACCATTCAGGGGATTGTTGAGGACGTTACCGATGTTATTCTTAACTTCAAGCAAATTAAATTTGCCTCCTCGAGCAGCGAGCCACAACGGTTGCAGCTTATAGCCAATGATGTCGGTCAAGTCACGGCTTCTGCCATCCAGGAGAATCAGCATCTCCAGGTGCTCAACCCTGAACAACACATAGCCACATTGACCGAACCTCTCGATTTCGTTGTTGATATCGAAGTCAGGATGGGAAAGGGATATTTACCTGCAGAAATGCACGAAGGGCTGGACAAGGAAATCGGGATTACCCCTCTCGATTCCAGCTTCTCACCGGTCAAGAAGGTGGCCTACCATATCGAACAGGCCCGTGTTGGACAGATGACCAACTACGATAAATTGATCATGGAAATCTGGACCGATGGATCTGTCTCTCCTGATGATGCCTTGGCCTACAGCGCTAAGATTTTGAAGGAACAGCTCGACGTTTTTATCAACTTTGACGAGTCCACGGCTGATATTGATCGACAGAGTGATTCGAAAGACCAGGAACTCAATCCCAATCTCTTCAAATCTATAGAGGACCTCGAGCTGCCAGTTCGTGCGAGCAATTGCTTGAAGAGTGCCGGTATCCACCTCGTTGGTGAACTGGTCCAGAAAACCGAAAACGAGATGCTCAAGACAAAGAATTTTGGACGTAAATCCCTTGAGGATATTCGCAGGGTTTTGGAGTCCATGGGCCTTGAATTCGGTATGAAGTCCGATAATTTTGAAGAAAAGTACCAGGAATGGATGAAGAGGTCAGAAGAAGATGAGGCATAAAAAATCAGGCAGAAAGTTCAGCCGGACCATGGAGCACAGGAAGGCCATGTTCAAGAACATGTCCAGGGCCCTGCTGACCTATGAACGGATACGAACAACATTACCCAAGGCCAAGGAACTGCGCAAGTTTGTCGAACCGCTGATCACCCTCGCCCTCAAAAATGATGTCACGGCCCGGCGTGAGGCGTACAAGATGCTTGGCAGTCATCAGTTGGTTCAGAAGTTGTTTAACGAAATCGGCCCACGCTACACCAAAGATCAGCACGGTGGGTATACACGGATTGTCAAGTTTGGTCAGCCCCGGGAGGGCGATTCCGCCCAGATGGCACTGATCGAGCTCAAGTACCTCGCTTCCAGCGAAGAGGACAGTAGCCCGTCTGTGCAGGAAGCGGTGCCGGCCGACGAACAGAAAGATAGCGAAGAGTAATAATTTCCCAAAAAAAGGCAGGTTTTTCTGCCTTTTTTTGGGAAATTATTTATAGATAAATTAAATACAAAGTATAGACATGATGGATACGCGACGGCTTGAGGCCTTTGTCAAGGTCTATGAATCCCGCAGTTTTTCTAAGGCAGGGAAGGAACTTTTTCTCTCCCAACCCACGATCAGCTCCCATGTTGCCCTGCTCGAGGACGATCTCGGTGTACTCTTGTTCGATCGGGTGGGCCGGAATGTTCTTCCGACCCAGGCCGGGGAAATCCTGTACGATAGGGCACAAGGGGTTTTTCGGGGCATGGAAATGGCCCGGGCAGAGATTGATCTTCTTCGGCATGCGGTCTCTGGGCCACTCATAATTGGTGGGAGTACAATTCCTGCCGACTATATTCTCCCTAAAATTTTAGGGGGATTCATGCGCAACTATCCCGATGTCAACGTTGATTTGCGGGTTGGGGACACCGGTGCGGTCATTGATATGGTCGGTCGAGGAGATGTCATGCTTGGCTTGGTCGGTTCCTCTGCGGAACATAACGAACTCTCTTTTGAACCGGTTGTATCGGATGATTTGGTTGTCATTGGTGCACCGGGGCTTGTAGCAAATGTTCAAAACTGGCAGGGTGAAGACATGGTCAAGAAAACGTCTTGGGTCATGCGTGAACCCGGCTCAGGCACCCGTAAGGCACTTGCTTCGTCATTGCGTAAAATAGGACTTGGGGTCACGGATATGCGCGTGTCCATACAGGTACAGAATACCCAGGCAATGTTGGGATGTGTTGTCGCGGGACTCGGTCTTTCGGTGACCTCGCGCATGGTTGCTACGCCGTATATCCAGCGTGGAGACCTGGCCCTTTTGGCTATCCCCGATCTTGTAATGGCCCGGGATTTTTATCTCGTGCACCATTGCAAGCGGGAAAAGTTCCCGGCAACTCAGCGGTTTCAAGAATATCTTCGGGAGACAATCCCGGAATATTCTGCATTGTAATTGTCCAGAGGATATACCCACTGCCTCCAACCTAACCCCAAGAATTTTTTTTGGAACCATCCTAACTTCCCATGAGAGATGCCAAGACAGAGCAAGAGATCGTTATCGAATCCGGCGGACATTTGCGTGCCTGTATGTGTGATCCCAAGGCTACCCTGGCCCAGCATCTTTTTGCGTTGGGATATTTTTGGGGACGCCCTCTGTGCTCCGGAATAGGCAGTTGCGGACTCTGCCGTATACGCTTCCGAAGAAACGCTCCGGATCCTGATGGAGCTGAGCGGAACATCTTCACTCCTCGGCAACTTGGAGCGGGCTGGAGGCTGGCCTGCAAACACCACCCTCTTTCGGGTATGCATTTCCTGGCCCCGGGTGGACGGGAACGGCATATTTGTGTGGAAAAGACCGTGGACATCGGATTCCAAAAACTGGTTGTAGATATTGGCACTACGGCTATCAAATGGCGGGGGATCAAGAGGGGGGAAAGGGGGGTGTGCGACGGGCAGGGGCTCAATCCCCAGCTGGGATGTGGGCGGGACGTCATGTCCCGATTTTCAGGCGCTGCACTGAGCGGTGCTGTACGTAAATCACTCCACGACTCTCTTGTCGATTTTTTGGCAAACCTCATCGGGGAAGACGAACATCCGCAGCGGCACAATGTGGTTGTCACCGGGAATAGCGCCATGATCTATTTTCTCCTGGATCTTTCCTGTGAGAACCTTGCCAGGGCCCCCTATTTTTTGTCCTATAAGGGAGGAACATGCGGCCAGCCTTGCCCTCGGTTGCCCGAAATCTATATCCCTCCCCTGCTCTCTCCCTTTATTGGGGCCGACATTGCAGCGGGACTGTTCCATCTTCTGTCCCAAGATGATGGTGAAACAAGGTTTCCCTTTATTCTGGCTGATTTCGGCACCAACGGGGAATTTATCCTTGCCCTCGGGCCCGACGATTTCTTGGCAGCCAGTGTGGCCATGGGCCCGGCCCTGGAAGGGGTCGGTTTGACCCGGGGGAGCATGGCCGGTGGCAGGGTGTGCACCCGGTTCACAATCTCCCCTGCGGGATTGGTTCCCCAGGGCGGAAACCTTGCCCACGGGATATCCGGCACGGGCTATCTCTCGTTGGTTGCTGCTCTCCGCCGTCTGGGGGTGCTGGATAGGTCCGGTGGATTTAGTACGCCATCCCAGCCGTTAGCCAAAACGATTGCGGACGCGATACGAGAGGACCCGCAGGGCAGGGTGCTGACCATAGAAGGGCGGGATGTGCTTTCCGGAAGAGACATCGAGGAGATTCTCAAGCTCAAGGCCTCATGCGAGTATGCCCTGGATGCCCTGGTCGATCATGCTGATCTTGCCTGGAGGGATATCAAACAGGTTTTTCTGGCCGGTTCGCTGGGCATCCACCTGCTGCCAAGCGATCTGGTCGAATTGGGATTTGTGCCCAGACAGCTCGAGGGAAAGATACGTTTGGCGGGCAATACCGCGTTGGAGGGTGCCTGGGATATTCTTCAGGATCGGGAGGCACGCGATACGTTACGTCATATGGGAGACCATCTGACCACCATTGACCTCCCTGGGGATGTGCATTTTTCCGAAAACTATGTCGCAAGGATGCACTTCGGAAAAAGGTGAGGCGGGGCCGGCCTTGAGGTTGCTAATGCAATGTTACCTTTTTTAGGGAACTTTTTCCGGTATAGCCCGATACCAGCTGTCATATTCGCAGCCCCTCCTGGGGCACGGGCCTGGGACGCTGAAGAGCGGAACCGCCTGTCCTTGATGGCCACAGGTGTCGCTCCTAGTCCACGGAGATGATTGTACGAGAACAACGAATAAAAGGAGCCCATTATGGTACAATTCAACCTCAACCAAGACCGCTGCATAACGTGCGGTAACTGTGTGGCCGACTGCCCGCCCCAATGTATTGTCATGGAAAAGGGCGGATTCCCTGTCATTCCAGACGAGAAAAAATGCATCGGCTGTCAGCATTGTTTGGCTGTCTGTCCCACCGGGGCCATCTCCATCATGGGGGTTGTCCCGGATACGAGTCTGTCTCTCACCTATGAAATGCCCACGGCCCATTCCATGGAGACCCTCATCAAGGGGCGTCGTTCCGTGCGGCATTACAAAAAGCAGCCTCTGGAACCGGCTACCATCCAAAATCTTCTGGAAATCGCCTGGCACGCCCCCACAAGCACCAACTCCCAAGGCGTGCTCTTCACCGCCACCATGACCCGGGAGGCAACCGTGGCACTGGGCGAGGAGATCTATGCAAGGCTGGGCAAAATGATCCCCGGGCTGGATCCGGAAAAGGATACCCTGGCACACAAGTACATGCGCATGGCCCATGGGGCCTACACCAAGCACGGCAAGGACGTCATCCTTCGTGGCGCCCCGCATATCCTCATCGCCAGTGCACCGGGCAAGGGGGCTGTCCCTGGGGTTGATTGCGTTATCGCCCTGACCAACTTTGAGCTCATGGCCCAGACAATGGGAATCGGCACATTGTGGGACGGGATGCTCACGTGGTGCCTGGCCGACTTTTTCCCGGATTTGGCCGAACGGCTCGGCGTGCCCAAGGCCCACAAGATCGGCTATTGCATGGCGTTCGGTCGACCTGCCGTACAGTATCATCGCACGGTCCAGCGGGTTCCGGCCAAAGTGAATCTGGTTGAAGCCTTCTGAGGATCAGCCAGAGGCATATCCCTCAACGCACAAACGCCCCGGATCACATTGATCCGGGGCGTTTGTGCGTTGAGAGCGATTCGTTGGCGGGTACGGTGCACCCCATGCAGTACTGTCACGGCCCCTTAGTAGAATCGAGTTTCAGGCGTACGTACCTAAAAATCGACAAAAAACGTTACATGTCAGGCAAATATGCTTGAGATGTCTGTAAGACCCCATAGCGGGTAGCCAATGGCAGCGAGGAGTTTCTTGGTATTGAATTACAAAGTCTTAGCTCTCGAACGTTTCAATCTTCAATGAAGAAATCCGTATCCACCTTTTTGACTTCGTACACTGCTGCAGAACTTACGCCGACCCCGTGATCAATCATGAGCTGAACCAGATCGGAGCCGTCAATCAAGACAACCTTTGGATCGATTTTCTGCACATAGTCCAGTGCTTCTTTTGAAAAATGGCTGGTTGTAATGAACACGCCTTTTTTGGCCCGTTGTCCGTGAAGCGCACCTACGAATTTTTGAATCTCTGGCCTGCCT